>NZ_JBQQCE010000615.1:0-4684 GCF_052245645.1 Streptomyces sp. KR55
GTCCGGGGCCGGCAGACCGCGCCGGGTGTGAGCTTCGACGTCAATCCCACCTCCCGCGAGATCCTGCAGGACCTCACCCGCGCCGGGGGGACCTTCGACCTGCTGGCGGCCGGTGCGCGACTGCACCAGGCCGGCTGCCTGGGCTGCATCGGCATGGGCCAGGCCCCCGCCGCCGGACGCAACTCGCTGCGCACCTTCCCCCGCAACTTCCCCGGCCGCTCCGGCACCGAGGACGACGCGGTGTGGCTCTGCTCCCCGGAGACCGCGACCGCCTCCGCACTCACCGGGACCATCACCGATCCGCGCGACTGGGCCGCCGACCACGACGTGCCGTACCCGCACCTGGACCTGCCCGACCGGGCCACGGTCAACACGGCCATGCTCGAACCCCCGCCACCTCCCGACGAGGCGGCCGGCGTCCGACTGGAGCGCGGGCCCAACATCTCCGCCCTGCCCGACTTCGACCCGCTGCCCGACACGCTCGACGTACCGGTCCTGCTCAAGGCGGGCGACCACGTCTCCACCGACGAGATCTCCCCCGCCGGTGCCAGGGCGCTGCCGTACCGCTCCAACATCCCCAAGCTCGCCGAGTTCACCCTCACCCGGCTCGACCCCGACTACCCCCGGCGCGCCGCGGAGCTGCGCGAGAGCGGCGGGCATGTGATCGTCGCCGGCGAGAACTGGGGCCAGGGCTCCTCCCGGGAACACGCCGCGATCACCCTGCGCCACCTGGGACTGCGCGCCGTCATCGCCCTCACCTACGCCCGCATCCACTGGCAGAACCTCGCCAACTTCGGCGTACTCGCCCTGGAGTTCACCGATCCCGACGACTACACGCGCGTCCAGCCCGGCGACCGGCTCCGCCTGGACGGCCTGCACAAGGCGCTCACTCCCGGCGCCCCGCCGACCGTCACCGTCCACAGCACCGGCCGCGACGAGACGTACCGGCTGCGCCACCGCCTCTCGGACCGGCAGCGGGAGACCGTCCTCGCCGGTGGCACGATTCCGGCCCTCGCCCGGCGCAGCCGGTCGACATGACCGGCCGCCCCAGGGACGCGCCGGGGCGCATGACCGACAGCGACCTCGGCCGTCAACGCGCCGGTACCGTCACCGGGGAATCTGCTCCTGCCCTAATCTGAGGCACGTGAACGCACCGGGGGACATGATCGACGGACGTTTCGAGTTGCTCCAGCGGCTCGGCAGCGGAGGAATGGGCACGGTGTGGCGGGCCCGGGACACCGTGCTGCAGCGCGAAGTCGCCCTCAAGGCCGTACGCCCGGACGCGGAGGCCTCGCCTGCCGTACGTGAGCGGGTCATGCGCGAGGCGAGGGCACTGGCGCGGCTCAGCAATCCCCATGTGGTGACGGTCCACCAGATCATCGAGGCGGACCCCCACCCGTGGATCGTGATGGAGCTGGTCCCTGGCAGCTCGCTCCAACAGCGGGTGGACGACGGCCCGTTGAGCCCGGTGGAGGCGGCGCGCATCGGCCGCCAGGTGCTGGCCGGTCTGCGCGCCGCGCATGCGACGGGCATCCAGCACCGGGACGTCAAACCCGCGAACATCCTGCTCCGCCCCGACGGCACCGCCGTCCTCACCGACTTCGGCATCGCCGCCCTCCAGGGCGCGACCGCGCTGACGGCCACGGGCGAACTCGTCGGCTCACCCGAGTACATGGCCCCCGAGCGGCTCCGCGGGCACGACGACGATCCGGCGTCCGACCTGTGGTCCCTCGGGCTGGTCCTGTACGTGTGCGTGGAGGGCGTGAGTCCGCTGCGCCGCGCGACGACGCTCGCCACCCTGGCCGCGGTTCTCGAGGACCCTGTTCCCCCGCCCCTGCGCTCCGGCCCGCTCGCCCCCGTCCTCCAGTCCCTCCTCGTACGCGACCCGGCGGCACGCCCCGGCGCCGAGCAGTTGGACGCGCTGTTGGCGCAGGTCGAGTCCGGCACCGCACCGCCGTGGGCCCAGCCGACTCCGGCGGCGGCACCCGTGCCGCCGCCGGCCCCGGCCGCGACGCCCACACGGCAGGACCTCCCCCGCCCCGGGCGCCCGGCCCCTCGCCGTACACCCGTCCTCGTCGCCGTGACCGCCGTCCTGGCCGTCGGCGCGGCCACCGCACTCGCGCTCACCCTGCGCGCCCCCGGCGACCAGAAGAAGGACGAGACGACCGCCGGTGCCGTCGGCGCAGCGGGCGGCTCCGCGACGAGCACGTCGTCCGCATCGACCGCCCTCACGACGCCCCCGAGCCCGACACCGAAGCGGACTCCGACGCCCGCACCGACCGGTCCCGAGGCGTCCCCCACCCCGGCCGGAGACGGCCGCTGGATCGCCCAGCTGCACTCCGAACCGCTCTCCGCGGGCACCGCAGCCCGCGACCGGCGCCTCGCCCGGATCCGCGAATCCGTGCCGGAGGCCGTCTTCCTGCGCAGTGACGACTACGCCTCCCTCCGCCCGGGCTACTGGGTGATCCACGCCCCGGGGCCCTTCGTCGACGGCCACGCCGCACTCGCCTTCTGCGCCGAGCGCGGGCGTACGACGGTGAACGGCTGCATCGGCCGCTATCTGAGCACCAGTCCGGCCGATTTCGCTCTCCAGTGCCGCCCACCGGCAGCGAACCCCACGGGCCGCTGCACCCGTGACAGATAGTGCCCTGGAGGTCCAGTGCCTCGGTTTCTGGCGCTAGGGACGGTTGAACCCGTCGGCTTCGAGGACGGCTCGGGCGAATTCCGCGGGTGCTTCCTGCGGCACGTTGTGGCCGATGTTCTTCAGGGTTTGGTGCGCGTAAGGGCCGGTGAACTTGTCGCGGTAGGACGAGCCGTCACCCGCGGGCGTGAAGGGATCCTTCTCGCCGTCGAGGGTGACGGTGGGTACGGCGATCGTGGGGCCCGCGGCAAGCTGCTGCTCGAGCCGGTCGTGGCGCGGGTCGCCGTCGGCCAGGCCCAGCCGCCAGCGGTAGTTGTGGACGACGATGTCGACGTAGTCCGGGTTGTCGAAGGCGGTGGCCGTGCGCTCGAAGGCGGCGTCGTCGAAGCGCCGGCCCGGGGAGTTGAACTCCCAGACGAGCCGGGCCAGATCGTGCCGGTACTGCTCGTTCTCGAGTCCGAGCCGGCCCCGTTCCGTGGCGAAGTAGTACTGGTACCACCACGCCCACTCCGCCTTCGGCGGCAGGGGTGACTTGTTGCGTTCGCGGTTGGTGATCAGATAGCCGGTCACGGAGACCAGGGCCCGGCAGCGTTCCGGCCAGAGCGCGGCGATGATGTCGGCCGTCCGCGATCCCCAGTCGAATCCGGCCAGCACCGCCTTGTCGATCTTCAGGGCGTCCATCAGGGCGATGATGTCGAGCGCCACCACCGCCTGCTGGGCGTTGCGGAACGTCCGTTCCGACAGGAATCCCGTCGTGCCGTGGCCCCGCAGGTAGGGCACGATCACCCGGTACCCCCGCGCGGCGAGCAGCGGCGCCACGTCGGTGAAGCTGTGGATGTCGTAGGGCCAGCCGTGCAGGCAGATGACCACGGGCCCGCGGGCGGGACCGACCTCCGCGTAGCCGACGTTCAGCTCGCCGGCCCGGATCTGCTTCAGACGGCCGAAGGACGTGTGCCCCGCCCCGGCCGCCGACTCCGTCCCGCCCATCGCGGCCGCCGAACCGCTGGACCATCCGGCGAGAGTCGCCCCAGCGGCACCCACGCCCACGATCTTGCCGAAGCTCCGCCTGTCGAACATCTGGACTTTCCTTTCGTCATCAGCGTGTCCTGCGTTCTCCGTGGCCATGCGATCAGAAGACCTGCGCGAAGCAGCCGAATCCGATCACGGCCGCCGTCGCGATCACCGCGAGGACTGTGAACATCCGTCGCGCCTGCACCGGAATCCTCGGCGCCCTTGTCGCTCGGCGCGGCTCTACAGGCATGTACGCACGAGCCATTCGTCCTCGTTGTACGCGTCTCGCGCCGGATCCGGCACCGTGGCCGGCCGCTCCTCGACCGTGTCCTCCAGGCGAATGCGCTCCGGCAGCCTGCCGAACCGCGCTCGGCGCGCCACCTCCGCGGCGTCCGTGTAAGTGACAGTCATGCTCAGCTCCTTTCTCGACACGCCAGCGACAGAATTGCGTCACTGGTTCAACTGGTGACGATACTTGCAGCCGACCCGTCACCCGTCAAGCTGGTGACGATGCGTGAGGGCCGGTGACGCGATTGCGGAACCTCGCAGTCACCCGTCAGAATGGTGATGTGAATCTGGATCATGTCTTCGTGTGCGGAAACCCGGCGCTCGACTTCGCAGCGACACTCCGGGCCCGCCGATCCGTACGGTTCGAAATGTTCGTGTCGCCGGACCGGCTGGACGCCTGGTACCTGGAATCCGGAGTCGTGGATGCCGTTTCGCCGAGCCAGGAATCCGACGTCGAGCAGGCCATAGCGGTACGGGAGGCCGTCTACGCGCTGGCCACCAACCGTCGGCTCGGCGAGCCGTACGACACGGAAGCGCTCGCTGTGCTGAACGACGCCGCCCGCAGGCCCCCCGCCACACCGCAGCTCACCCCGGCGGGCCGGTGGACGGCGGCGACTCCGGAGCAGGCACTGTCCACTGTGGCACGGCACGCCGTCGAGCTCCTGAGCGGACCGGATGTGCCACTCATCAAGGAGTGCGGCAATCCGGAGTGCACCCGCATCTACATCGACCGGTCGCGCGGCA
>NZ_JBQQCE010000616.1:0-4662 GCF_052245645.1 Streptomyces sp. KR55
CCGGACGGGCTGAGGTTTCTCGGCTCGTCCGGCGTTTCGTGTGTGCGCTCCCGCAGCACGACCGCCCCCAGCGCCGCCGCCCCCACCAGCAGCGTCGCCCCCGCGACCGCCGCCGCGTGCATGCCGCTGGTGAACGCTTCCCGGGCCGCCGTAGCCAGGGCGTCACCCGTGCGCCCCGGCAACTGTTCGGCCACGGCGAGCGCGCCGCCCAGCGTCTCCCCGGCCGGAGCCGGTGCCGAGGCCGGGATGTCGTGGCGGTAGACGGCCGTGCCGATGGAGCCCAGGAACGCCATGCTCAGCGCGCCGCCGAACTCCGTGCCGGTCTCCATGAGGGACGAGGCCGCGCCCGCCTTCTCCGCCGGGGCGGCGCCCATGGCCAGGTCGGTCACCTGGGCCATGACGGCGACGACGCCGCAGGCCAGGACGCCGCACGCGGCCAGCAGCAGCCAGAGGGAGTCCGTGTCGGTCAGGGCCAGCAGCACATAGCCGCAGGCGGTGATGGCGAAGCCTCCGGACACCACATACGCGCGGGGCACGCCGCGCTGCACGAGCTGTGCACTGACCGGGGCCGCAAGGCCGATGGGCACCGACGGCAGCAGACTCCACAGCGCGGCCTCGAGGGGACTCTTGTCCAGGACCGACTGGATGTACTGGGTGGTGAAGTAGGCCGACCCCATCATGCCGAACGCGGCGACGAGGCTGAGGACGACGGCCGGGCTGAAGCCGCGGCTGCGGAACAGCTCCGGAGAGATCAGCGGAGACTGCGTCGTGCGCTGGCGGTGGACGAACAGCGCGGCGAAGAGCAGGCCGACCGTCACCGACATCGCGTAGCGCACGTTCCAGCCCTCCGACGCGATCTCCTTCAGGCCGTAGATCACGGGGAGCACCGCCGCCATCGACAGCGGGACGCTCAGCAGGTCGAACCGGCCGGGCCGGGGGTTCCTCGACTCCGGCAGCAGCACCGGGCCGAGGATCAGGAGCAGCAGCATCGCGGGCAGGTTGACCAGGAAGACCGAGCCCCACCAGAAGTGCTCGACGAGTACGCCGCTCATCACCGAGCCGAGTGCGATACCGGCCGTCATCACACCCGACCACAGGCCGATCGCCTGCGCGCGCTGGGCGGGGTCGGTGAACATCGTGCGGACCAGCGCCATCGTCGACGGCATCAGGGTCGCGCCGCCGATACCGAGGACCGCGCGGGCCGCGATCAGGGTCTCGGCGCTGCCGGCGTACGCCGCCACCAGCGAGGCGGCGCCGAACGCGGTCGCGCCGATCAGCAGGAGCCGGCGGCGGCCGATGCGGTCGCCCAGCGAGCCCATCGTCATCAGCAGGCCGGCCAGCACGAAGCCGTAGATGTCGAAGATCCACAGCTGCTGGGTGCTGGTGGGCTCCAGGTCCGCGCTGATCGCGGGGATCGCGAAGTAGAGGACGGAGACGTCCATGGAGACCAGCAGGAGCGGAAGCATCAGCACGCCCAGGGCCGTCCATTCGCGACGGCCGGCGCGCGCCGGAGGGTTCGGGTTCGTCGTCATGGCCTTGACTGTACGGGCGTCTTAAACGCTTGTCTATGACGCTTGTTTAATACGGCCGTACAGGGCGGCGATACGCTGGTCGCATGGGACACCGTGAGGATCTGCTCGAAGGCGCCAAGCGCTGCCTGCTCGCCAAGGGACGCGCTGCTGGCGCAGGCGTACATCGAGATGGTGGAAGGGATCTCCGACGCGTTCGTGGGCGCCGGGGGAGAGCTCCGAGGTGAGCCCGGCTCGCTCGAGCGGTTCGCCGAGGTGTGGTCGAACATCATCGGAACCATGCGGGACCCCGGCTCGCTGTGGCGGCTCAGCATGGAGATCGTGGTCATGGGCGACCAGCTGCCCGAAGTACGGGAGCACCTGGCGCGGGCCCAGCGGGAGGGCGCGCGCGGTATCGTCACGATCTTTCACGGCGGGCGCGAGGAGGACCTCTCGGAGGAGACCGTGGACACCCTCGGCTACTTCTACCTGACCCTGATGATGGGCCTCATGGCGCAGTGGACCTTCGATCCGAAGAGCGCGCCCGAGGCCGAGCAGCTGACGGAAGGGCTGCGCCAGGTGATCGAGGGCGTCAGGCGCAGCTGATCCGCCCGTCCCGCATCTCCAGCACCCGGTCCGCGAAGTGCCGTACGACCGCCTGGTCGTGGCAGATGAACAGGTAGCCGAGACCGAGGTCGTCCTGGAGGTCGGCGAGCAGGTTCAGCACACCGGCGCGGACGGACGGGTCCAGGGCGGAGACCGGCTCGTCGAGGACCAGCAGGCGCGGCTCGGAGGCCAACGCGCGGGCGATGCCGACGCGCTGGCACTGGCCGCCGGAGAGCTCGTGCGGGTGCCGGTCGCCGTACGAGGGGTCGAGGCCGACGCGGTCGAGGAGTTCGGCGACGCGGGCGGGACCGTCGGCGGGGTTCCAGCGGCCCTGGACCTTCAGCGGTTCCGCCACCGCGTCGCGGATACGGTGGCGGGGGCTGAGGGAACCGTACGGATCCTGGAAGACGGGCTGCACGCGGGGGCGCAACGGGCGCAGCTCGCGTTCGGTCAGGGACGTCAACTCCCTGCCTTCGAAACGGACTTCGCCGGCGTCCGGGCGGCGCAGCTGGAGTACGGCCATGGCCGTGGAGGACTTGCCGCAGCCGGAGGGGCCGTTCAGGGCGAGGGTCTCGCCCACGTCCAGGGTGAAGGAGACGCCGTCGACGGCCGTGAAGTCGCCGTAGCGGGCCACGAGTTCGCGGACCTCGAGCAGAGGGCTCATGCGGGCTGCTTCTCCTGGAACAGGTCGATCGCGGGGTGCGGGACGTCGTTCGCGCGGTGGCAGGCCACCAGCCGGTCGTCCAGCGGGCGGGGCTCCGGCTCCTCGTGCCGGCAGCGGTCGGCGGCGAGCGGGCAGCGCGGGGCGAACGCACAGCCCGCCGGGAACGCGCCCGGCGCGGGCGGGGTGCCGGGGAGCGCGGGCAGGCGGCGCAGACCGCGCGCGTTCTGCGGGAGCGAGGCCAGCAGGCCCGCCGTGTACGGGGTCCGGGGCCGGGACAGCACATCCTGCACCCGGCCGGCTTCGACCGCGCGTCCGGCGTACATCACCAGCACCCGGTCCGCGTGGTCCCGTACGACGTCCATGTCGTGCGTGACCAGGACGAGCGCGGCGCCGACCGCCTCGCGCCGCTCGCCGAGCACCCGCAGCACCTGCTCCTGACGCTCCGCGTCCAGCGCGGAGGTCGGTTCGTCGGCGACCACGACATCGGGCTCGTTGATCGTCGCCATCGCGATGACCGCCCGCTGCCGCATGCCGCCGGAGTACTCGTGCGGATACGCCCGCGCCGTGCGGGCGGCGTCCGGGATGCCCACCCGGTCCAGTGCGGCGACCGCCCGGGCCCGGGCCTCCCTGCGGGAGACGCGCTGCACCGACCGTACGGCGGCGGCGATTTGGTCGCCCACCGGGTGCACGGGGGAGAGCGCGGACAGGGCGTCCTGCGGGACCAGGGCGATACGACGGCCACGCTCCGCCGAGAGGTCCGGCCGTATCGTCCCGTCGACGGTCGCGCCCCGCGGCACCATTCCCAGCAGCGCACGGGCGGTCAGGGACTTGCCCGCGCCGGACTCGCCGACCACGGCGAGCACTTCGCGGGGGCGGACGTCGAAGGACAGGCCCCGTACGGCCTCGACACCGTCGAAGGCGATCCGCAGATCGCGCACCGAGAGCAGCACGTCAGACGGCAACGGGCACCTCCTTCAGAGCAGGGGCGGCTTTCCGGACGCGCCTGCGCCCGCTCGTGTACGCCGCTCCCGACACCGCCAGCGCCGCCAGCAGTGCCAGCGCGACGGCCGGGGCGAGGGCGGCCCACGGGGCGCGTTCCACGTAGGCGCGGGACTCGTCGAGCAGCAGGCCCCACTCGGGGGCGGGCGGCTGGGCGCCCAGGCCCAGAAAGCCCAGGGAGGCCAGCGCAAGGGCGATACCGGGCAGCCGCAGCAGCGCGTGCCGGGCGACGGGCCCGGCGACGGACGGGAGCACATGCCGGGTGAGAATCCACCACGGCGTTGCGCCGATGGCCCGTTGGGCGGTCAGGAACGCCGACGCCCGCACCTCCTGCACCAGCGCCGCCGCGTGCGCGGACAACGCAGGCCAGGACAGCAGGGTGACCGCGAGGGCGGCACCGCCGGTGCCGGGGCCCACGACCGCGGCGACCAGGATGCCGACGATCACCGGAGGCAGGGCGTTGGCGATGTCGGCGGCGCCGGACGCCACGCCCGGCAGGAAACCGAGGACCAGCGCGATCAGCAGGCCGAGGAGACAGACGGCCGCCGCCGTGCCGACGGTCGCGCCGGCCCCGTGCCCGAGCCGGGCGAGGACGTCCCGGCCGAGACCGTCGGTGCCGAGGGGGTGCGCCCAGGAAGGGGACGCCAGGCGGGCGGTGGTGTTCACGGCGTACGGGTCGCGCAGCAGGCCCCAGCCGATGGTCACGGCGAGGACGGTGAACAGGGTCAACGGGATCGCCGGGTGGGTACGGACCGGCCGGGCCGGGGGCAGCGCCAGACCGGCGTCGCGCAGGGCCGGGCCGAGCAGCCGGCGCCGGATCAGCGCCGCCAGCGCGCCCACGACCAGGCCGAGGAGCAGCAGGGCGAGAACCGAGCCCTGAAGCAG
>NZ_JBQQCE010000617.1:0-4575 GCF_052245645.1 Streptomyces sp. KR55
GCGTCGGCCTGGGCGTTGACGCCATCATCACCAACCGCCCCCACGCGGTGCTGGGGTGGCTGGGTCGCTGACCCATGAAACCAACCTTGACCCGTTCGTTCACCTGCACCATTCTCCCGTCTCGGCCACACCGTCGAGATCCAGCCACACGCCGACCGGCTCGTCACGGGGAGTGCACCGGCGCGTTCGGTCCGTGTTCGATCGTTGCGAATGCGTCACCGGACGTGGATTGGCCGGTTTCCGGTACAGGCCATTGGGGCATCCACACCGTGGCGTGGGGCGAAGGAGGTCTCGGGGGTGGCGTTGGTGGTGGCACAGGAGGTGCCCACGTCGTCGAGCATGGCCGTACCCCATGGCCCTGCGGGCGTGGGGGAAGCAAGACACCGAATGCGTGATCAATTGCGCAGGGGTGGCGTTGCGGAATCGGTCATCGACGATGCCGTACTGATACTTTCCGAACTTTTGAGCAACGCGTGCAAACACGGCCGACCACTGGGCGACGCCCTGGCAGGTGACGGCGACGTCCGGGCCGCATGGCGCGTGGACCCGGGCGGTCGGCTGGTCGTCGAGGTGACGGACGGCGGCGGACCGACGCGGCCGGCCCCGGCGACCCCTTCGGTCACCGCACACGGGGGCCGCGGGCTGAACATCATCACGGCACTGGCCGACGACTGGGGCGTCCGGGACGACACCCGGGGCGAGGTCACGGTGTGGGTCGTGGTCCACGACGATGTACACGATCCTGACGCGGCGCACCGACGCGACGACTTCGCCACGCGTGTCACGGCCCCGTCGGTCACGGCCATACCGGACCTGGACTTCGCGGACGCGTTCGACGACCTGGACTGAACGCTCCGCCGACGGGGGCGACCCGGGCCGCACCGGGCACCCGTCGGCAGCTCCCGTTGTCCACAACGCCCCGTCATCCACAGGTTCCCGTCACCCCGCGTACGAACGGCTAGGCTCCCGCCAGTACGAGACGAGCCGTAACCGGGAGACACCCACCATGGCCAAGAAGCGACCCCAGACGAAGGCCGCGCGCCCGCAGCTCACGGACGGAGAGATCCCGGTCGTCGGCGCCCGTGAGCCCTGCCCCTGCGGCAGCGGACGCCGGTACAAGGCCTGCCACGGCAGGGCCGCCGCACAGGCCGCGACCGAGCTGGTGCACCGCCCGTTCGAGGGCCTGCCCGGCGAGTGCGACTGGGTGGCCCTGCGCGAGCTGGTCCCGGCGGCCACGGTCGAGCTGACCCTGAAGAGCGGCCTCCCCGAGGGCGTCCCGTCGGTCACGCTGGCCACCGTTCTGCCGATGGCCTGGCCCGCCCTGCGCCGCGACGACGGCTCGGTCCTGCTCGGCCTGCAGAACGACACGGCGTCCGGTGACATCAGCCGTGACCTCGCCGACACCCTGCAGCGCGCCCTGGAGGCCAAGCCGGGCACGCCGGTGCAGGGCCGCCGCGCCCCGGCCGAGGGCCCGCGACTGCAGGACCTGCTCGACCCGAAGGGCGCCTTCGAGCCGGTCGTGCACCCGGGCTTCGAGTTCTGGGTCCCGGACCCGGAGAACGCCACGCCGGAGGTGACCGCCTCCCTGGAGCGGGCCAACGCCGCCGCCATCCCGACGGCGAAGCTCCAGGGCGTCGACGCCGCCTACTGGTGCGAGACCCCGGAGAAGAACCACCTGCGCTGGGTCATGCCGCACCCGGAGGAGCAGCTTCTGGACGCCCTCGCGCGACTGCACGCGGCCGGCCGGTCGAACCTCGGGGAGGGCACCCGGCTCGTCGGCTCCTTCCGGGCGCACGGTCTCACTGTCCCGGTCTGGGACCTGCCGAGCGGTGTCACCGCCGAGGCCATCGAGAAGCCGGCGGTCGAGTTCGCCGAGCGTCTCGCCGCCGCCCTGGCCACGGACGCGCCGCTCACGGCGGACGAGCGCCGCGCGCGCGGCGGCCTGACCAACCGACAGGTCACTCTCAGCTGACACACAGCGAAGTCACAGGGTTCGGCTGACCGGTCGGTCAGCCGAACCACCCGGCGAAACGGTGCATCGGCCCACAACTCCCGTTCCTAACAGGCCAGTCGGTGTCCGGATTGCCGAGGAAAACCGGAGATCGAATTTGCGAACAGCCGATCTCTTGTTACCGTTCCAGTAGCCCGGTTGCTGGTGCATCCCCCGTCGCCAGCAACCGGGTCCTTCCATGTGCGGCGTCGTTCACGGAACGCCGACACGCGTCAACTTCCCGTAGATGCACCGAAGTTGCTGCCCGAGCGCAGCAGCAGCGGACCCCGTCCGCCGCGCGCCGCGTACTCCGCGACCGCCGAGTAGTCCCCGGGGTCTCCCTGCGTCCGCTCGCGGGGCGTCTCGCAGCTGGCCGGCTCGTCCTCCGCGCCCACCGCGCACCGCATCTGCACCGTGCGGCCACCCGGCCCCATCAGGCTCAGTACGGCGTCCAGGGCGTCGCCGGTCGCATTGCGGTAGTAGGTGCGCGCCCAGGTCTGCTCGCCCTGCGTCAGGACACAGGTCTGCGCCTCGATGCCGTCGGGGGAGGTGAGTTCGGGGCCGCAGCGGGCGGCGGTCGCCAGGCCCAGGCCGAGCAGGAACGGGGAGCGCCTCGGCGCGGGCCGGTCGGCGGGCGCCGCCGCGCCCTCGCCGGCGGCGGCGTCATCGTGAGCAGCACCGGCGTCAGGGCGGGAACCCGCGGCGCCGTCGCGGGAACCCACGGCGCCGGAACCTTTGGCGTCGCCGCGCGGGGACAGACGTACGGTCACGGGGTCCGGTTCGCCCACGGGGCCCGCGGACGCCACGGCCAGTGGCAGCGCGACCGCGCACGCCACGACGCCCGCGAGGGCGAGCAGGCGGACATTCATGAAGGGACGATAACGAGCCGGCCGGCGCGCCCGGTTCCGTGCGCGCCCGACACCCCTAGAACTCGGGCGCGCTCACACCCGTACGAGTGAGAGCCTCGACCACCGCGTCCACCACGGCCTCCACGTCGGGCACCCAGGGAGCGGCCGAGCCGGGCAGCGGAGCCCGCTCCCAGCGAATCTGACCCTGGCCGGTCTCGGACGGGGGCAGCGCAAGATAGCCGCCCTCGCTGTGAAAGCGCAGGGAGCCGGGGACGAAGTCCTTGGCGTAGAGCAGTTCGCCCAACTGCTCCATGGAGTACGGCCGGACGAGCAGCGCCCAGCGCGTGCGGGAGGCGAGGACCGGGCCGAGGCGCATTCCCTTGTGGTCCAGCGCGTCGAGGGCGCGGGCCGCAGCGGGGGCGGGGAGGCTGACCGCGCAGGGGGCCCGGCCGCCGGTGGCGAGGATGATCGGCGCCGTGGGCCGGTTGGTCCACCACCAGCGCACCATGCGCTCGTCGGTGGTGGCCGCGAGCAGGCCGGGGTCGAAGGGGTGCGCTCCGGGCACCGTGCACTCGGGGTCGGGGCAGCCGCAGCGGGCCCGTCCCTGCGGGTCCGCCGTGACACCCGGGAGTACCGGCCACTTCCATTCCGTCGCGAAGGTCAGGGCCGCGCTGAGCACCTCAGGCCTCCCGTCGTTCCGCTTGGACAGGAGCCTGCGTCGCCTTCCGAGGATCTCGCGCATGAGCGCTCGTTCCTTTCCGTTGCACGCCTGGCAACACCGTGGACCACATCACACCATGTGTCGATCACTTCACTGTGCATACCTGTTGGCGCATCACACCCGTGCTCTTCAAGCACGGGGAACCCCTATGGGCCGAGCGTTGGCTGCGTCCGCGTCCATACTGCGTCTGTCAAAAGCATGGGCGTGGCGTGGGGTGGCGAAGTGTGGCGTTTGCCGTCCCGAGTATTTCTCTCCGCCGCTGCCACGGGAGGATGGGGCTCGGTCGTCGGTGGTTAAGACGCCCGGGTCCGTCGCCAGGTTCCGGGTGGCCCCCAACCACCCCTGGCCTTCTCCGAGTACGTACCCATCACGACCGCTGTGACGCTCCGTCGAGCAAGCCCAGTCGACCGCAATAGGCCCTTACCCGAGGCAGTTTTCAGCCAACTTCCGCTTTTCGCAAGAGTTCCCAGGAGATCCGTCCCGAGACCACGGCAGCCCCACGGACACCAGGAATCCCAGCAGGACAATGCTGGACATCTCCTCACGAGTGCGTGTACATGTGGAGACACTGCTAGCGGCGCAGAATGACATGGGGGTTCGCGATGCTTTTGAGCAAAACGCACCGGTCGGAAAGCCGGACGCCATGAACGCCCCGCACCCTTCGAAAGTGGCCGGAATCGATTCAACGGTTCCGGCGCCCGCACACACTGTCGCCCCCTCCGCCCCCACCACGTCCGCCGTCACCACCGGCCCGGGAGCCCTTCTCCAGGACCGGCTCGCCGGCTGGGTCTCGGACCTCACGACCCTCCACGAACTCACCGAACGCCTGGCCCGCACGGATGCACTGCCCGCAGCGCTCCAGGAACTGCTGCGCGCCGGAGCCGCCCTGGTGGGCGCCTCGCGCGGGCTCGTCGTTCTGGAACCGGCCGACGGACTCGGCCCCCGCACGACCCTCGGGCTCGGCCTCGGCCAGGCCGACCTCGGTCACCTCGAGACCGTGCCGCGCGCCTCGATGC
>NZ_JBQQCE010000618.1:0-4563 GCF_052245645.1 Streptomyces sp. KR55
ATCTTTGTCAGTGGCACATCGACCACCTGGTCCCGCTGGCCGAGGCGTGGGATTCAGGCGCCTCCGGCTGGACCAGCACGCGCCGTGAGCGGTACGCCAACGACCTCGGCGAAGAGCGGGCGCTGGTGGCGGTGACCGCGCGGTCCAACCGGCAGAAGGCCGACCAGGACGTGGCCGAGTGGCTGCCCAACGACGCCGTGGTCTGCCGTTACGTGGCCGACTGGACGGCGATCAAACTCCGTTGGGCGCTGGCCATCGACCCCATCGAGCAGCAGAAGTTGACCGACCTCGCCGCCGGCTGCCCCAACGCCCCGGTCACCTTCACCCCCGCCGACTGACCGGTACCCGCCGCCGGCACCCTGCTGCCAGCCGCAGGGTGCCGGCGGCGGAACAGCCCGGGGAAGCGTCCGCATGCGGCCGCGAGTTCCCGACTGTCAGCCTCAACGACTGCCGCGCTCTCGACCTCAGCCATGACAGCAGCCTAATGATCATGAAGGGACCGCCCGAGGCGAACGTTCAAAACACCCAACAACGGCACCAGATGATCCGAAGCTGGCCAACAAGACTGAGACCCACGAGATGATCACGTCATGACTGAGATCATCTTGATGTCCGACCCGAAGGTCGCAGCCGTGCCGGTCCAGGAGTGCGGTGAACGGCTTGTGGATGTCCGCCGAGACAGCCCCCTGCTGGTCGACGAGCGGAAATGGCAGGACTCCGCTGGCGCCTTCGCCCACCTACGGGAAGGCGTGCTCGATCGACTCCTCAAAGCCCAGGAGCAGTTGCCGCAAGGGATAAAGCTGCTGTTCGTCGAGGGGTATCGCCCTCCGTCCCTTCAACGTCACTACTTCGACAAATACGCAGCCCAACTACGGGCTGATCATCCGGAATGGTCCGCTGAGCACGTCCGCTCGGCAGCCAGCCGCTACGTGTCCCCGCCCGAGATCGCACCGCATAGCGCCGGCGCAGCCGTTGACCTGACACTGGCAGATGCCGACGGCCGTGAACTCGACATGGGCACCCGTATGAATGCGACTCCCGAGGAAAGCATGGGCGCCTGTTACATGCATGCCGACAACATCAGCGGCGAGGCTCGCTCTCGTCGGGACATCCTGAGCACAGCGCTCACCGCTGTCGGCCTGGTCAACTACCCCACAGAGTGGTGGCACTGGTCATACGGAGATCGCTACTGGGCCTTGATGACAGGAACGGAAGCCGCCCACTACGGGCCCAAGGAACTCGGCTGGCCGCAGGCCTCATAGCGGCGCCGACCCAGGAGCCTCTGCAGGGGCGTCGACCGGGGGACGCACGGGCGGCGCCCGAGGAAATGACACGTTCCGTTTAGATCCGGTGCCGATGGCCAGGGCTCCTGTGCAGAACAGCGAGGCGGCGATGGCCTTGTTCGTCGGCGATCAGCAGGCCCGGGAGGAGCGCGGGTGAACGTCAGGGGTACGGGTGGCGCGCGAGGGTGACGCCAGCACGGCGGGCCCGGCGGGCTACAGCAGTCCTCCCAGCGGCAGGATGCGTTCGGTGAGCTGTCCGCGCAGTCTTCCTCCGGCGGTGTCGGCTTCGGCGAGCCAGTCGGCGGCGACCAGGAGTCCGGCCCCGGTAGGTGCATGTCCTGCGGAGTTCGCGCTCGTGGTCATGGCCACTCCAGTCCGCTCGGAATGAATGACGGGAACGAACGAGGGGACGGGAATGTCGCGCGAGGGTCTTGGGAAGTCAAGGGCCACTACTCGGCTGGAATGGCCTTGACCTCAACCAACCTTGAAGCCATCACTCGGGTGGTGCCAGAACACCGAGGTGATCGACTCGGCGTGAGTACGTCACGCTCCCCCGACCTGGGCGGACTTCCTCGCCCAGGTCGGGAAGTGACCGCAAGGGGTCAGGCGACGCCGCAGGTCCAGTAGCCCCACAGACCCCACTCGCCGGAGCTGTACTCGCCCTGACCCGCCTGGATGCAGATGCCCGTGCCCTCGGCGTAGCTCTTGTTCACGTCCACCGTGCTGCCGGCCTTGTTCGGGTTCCAGATGGTGAAGTCGTAACCGCCGTTCGACTGG
Source organism: Streptomyces sp. KR55 (assembly GCF_052245645.1). Taxonomy (NCBI): domain Bacteria; kingdom Bacillati; phylum Actinomycetota; class Actinomycetes; order Kitasatosporales; family Streptomycetaceae; genus Streptomyces; species Streptomyces sp. KR55. The sequence continues at coordinate 2,061 of NZ_JBQQCE010000618.1, forward strand.
TACGGCGCCACGTCCACCTTCATCACCGCGGACATGTCGTCGGCGCACAGGTCGGTGAGGTAGAAGTGCTCGCCGTAGTCGTCGAACGTGCCCTTAGAGCTGTAGTCGCACTCGGTCCTGCTGCTCTGGCCCCATGAGCTGACGCTCGTGCCGGCCGAAGCCGGCGAACCGGCCATCGCGACCATCGCCGCCGCGGCGACCATGATCCCCCCGATGCGGAACTTGTTCATCAAACCCCCAGGTTGGGAACTCACGGGCCGTTCGGCCCTGGGAGCAAGCTAGGCGGCGGCGTCACATTTGGACCACGGTGCACGTTGGCCACTTTCGTCACCGAAGTGTGCACGGTGTCCAGTGGCCACGATCGCGTGGATGACGTCGTGGATGCCCGAGCCTGTCGTCAACAGGTCCCGGTTGAGGAGGCGTTCGGCCGTTCGGAGGCGGGCCCGTATGGTGTTGCGGCTCAGCGCGAGGGCCTCGGCCGTCCGCTGGGCGTCGGTGTTGTGGTCGATCCACGCCCGCACGGTGGCTTCGAGATCGCGGTGCCGTACGTCCCGCAGGGGCTGGAGGAAGGCCTCCGCCCAGGCGGTGGCGGGGGCGATGCGGAGGAGTTCGGCGAGGGTCGGCGGGACCTGCCGAGGTCCGGCCGCGGGGTCGGGGGGAAGGTCGGTGAGAGTCAGGGCCAGGTCCAGTTCGGCGCGGGCGCGGACGTCGCCGAGGTCGAGGCCCAGGGCTCTTTCCGCCCGGCCGCAGTGCGCGGCGACGGTGGTGCGGCTGACGTGCAGCATGCGGGCGACGGCGGTCCTGGGGAAGGTCACGGCGAGGCGGGTGATGTCCCGGGTGAGTTTCGGTTCGGCGTGCAGCGGTGCGACGTAGGCGCGGGCCCAGGCGGTGGCCGCCGGGCGGGGCAGCACGTCGACGAGGAGGGGCCGGCCCCGGTAAGCCGCCAGCCGGTCCGGGGAGTTGCGGGCGACGGCCAGGGCGTGCAGGGCCTCGCCGTAGGCTGCCGCGAGGGCGGTGAGCGGGTGGGATCTGCTGACGCCGAGCGCGTATCCGGGATTCTCGCGGACCAGTCGTCGTAGGACTTGTCCGTGTTCCAGCCGGTCGTCCGGGTCGGCGTCCTCGGCGATCGGGCAGATCAGGTGCTCCTTGAACGCCGGGCAGTGCACCATCAGGCCGCGGCCGTGGTAGCCGGAGGCGTCCTGGAAGGTTGTGGCCAGCCGGTCGCGATCGGACGGAGGGCAGTGCAGCAGGTGGACCCGTACGCGTTCGGCACCCAGCAGCGGCGGTACGTCCCAGCTGGTCATCCGCCGGGCCAGCGTGACGTCCCCGGTCATCAGCGCGGTCAGCACCGCGAAGCGCAGGGCTCGCGCCTTCTCCTCGTAACCGCGGGCGCTGTCGTCGGCCCGGGACGCCTCGCCCAGCAGCCGGAGCAGCCCGCCGGCCTGCGACACCAGTGCCGCCGCCTCCCGCGACAGCGCCGCCGCACTGACCGCCACGAGCACGGAACGCGGCTCACTCCTGCCGAACGCTTCCAGGCGCACCTCCAGCTCGCCCACCCGTGTCGTGGCCGCGGCGAGCCTGCCGTCGGCCAGCCGCTCCACCTGCGCCTGAAGTGCCTCTACGACCTCACCCGGAAAACCCGGCGTCGCCGCGACGACCCCGTTCCCGAGGCCTCCGGCGCCGATCCAGGCGACCTCCGCCCCGGTCCACCGCCGCAGCCACTCCAGCGCCTCCCCCGGTTGCCCGCACCGCTGTACGACTCTCAGCAGCTCGTCGAGCCCCTGCCCACGCCCCATCGCCCCCACGACCGCCCCTGCTTTCCCCACTGTCTCTTACTCGTTCCAGCGCAGGAAAGCACATGTTCACCTCTCGCACAGCCCTTCGACCTCTTGCGCGAAGTCCCGCATGACCACCTCGCGCCGCAGTTTCATCGACGGGGTGAGGTGGCCGGCCTGTTCCGTGAAGTCCACAGGGAGGATGGTGAAGCGGCGGATGGACTCGGGGCGGGAGACGAGTTTGTTGGCCTCGTCCACGGCCCGTTGCAGTACGGCCCTCAACTCCTCGTCGTTGACGAGGAGTTCCGCCGGGACCGGTGCTTGCCGTTCATCTGGCGCCAGCGGTTGACGCCGTCCATGTCCAAGGTGATCAGGGCGGAGATGTAGGGGCGGCGGTCGCCCAGGACGAGGCGCTGGGAGATCAGGGGGTGGGAGCGGAGCCAGTTCTCCAGGAGGGCGGGGGCCATGTTCTTGCCGCCCGCCGTGATGATGATCTCCTTCTTGCGGCCAGTGATCGTCAGGTAGCCCCCGTCGTCCAGGCGGCCGATAGCGAAACCGCCGCTGACGGCCTTCGCCGTGGAAGAGCTGTGCCAGGAGCCGGCCCTTGGCCAGCTGCGTGAGGCGTTGTCGGTGCCGGCGGCCGACTTCCTGCCCGCCCGCGAGCGCAGCTTCCTTGACCAGCGGAAGGAAATGGCGGAGCGGTGGGCCCAGCTGCGCGACGGCGTGGA
>NZ_JBQQCE010000619.1:0-4530 GCF_052245645.1 Streptomyces sp. KR55
CCTCGGGGATGCCGAGGAGTTCGGCGATGACCGTGCCCGGCAACGGGGCGTTGAACGCCTCGACGAGGTCGGTCTCGCCCGCCGGCGGCAGCGTGTCGATCAGGTCGTGGGCGATCTGCTCGATGCGCGGCGCCAGTGCGGCCGTACGACGCGGGGTGAACGCGGCCGAGGGCAGCCGGCGCAGCCGGGTGTGCTCGGGCGGGTCGGCCTCCATCATCTGCGCGCCGAGCCCCACCGAGGGCTTGTTGAGGACGTAGCCGGCGGCGGCCAGGGCCTCGGCGGCGGGCGTGGCGTCCTTGAGTAGGGGGGGTGGGCCAGCGCCTCCCGGGCCAGGTCGTAGCCGACGATCACCCAGCCCTTCAGGCCGAGGTGGAACTCGGCCGGATGGATGGGCCCGAGCTCCCGCAGCCGGGCGTACCGCGCGGGGGCGTCCGCCTTGAAGGCGGGATCGATGACCACCCGGCCGTCCTGGTACGGGCACTCCTCGGGGGGCATGACACGTCTCTCCCGTTCTGGCGGTCAGGTCGTCGTCATGAGAACGAGCCGGGTTCCGTGGAGGTTCAGACGGCGGACCCATGTACGGACACGCCGGAGGGGCATGCGCGGTGCGCATGCCCCTCCGGCGGCGGAGAACTCAGTTGTCGCTGTTGAAGATGGTCAGCACGCGCAGCACCTCCAGGTAGATCCACACCAGCGTCGTGGTGAGACCGAAGGCGGCCAGCCACGCCTCCTCGCGCGGGGCACCGTAGGCGACGGCGTCCTCGACCTGCTTGAAGTCCAGGGCGAGGAACGCTGCGCCGAGCAGGATGCCGACGACACCGAAGAGGATGCCGAGGCCGCCGCTGTGGAAGCCGAGCCCGTCGCCCGCGCCGAAGGCGGAGAAGAGGAGGTCGGCGACGAGCAGCAGGAGGAAGCCGGTCGCGGCCGCGGCGACGAACCCGGTGAACCTCTGGGTCACCCGTATCCAGCGCATGCGGTACGCGACGAGCACACCCGCGGACACTGCGAAGGTGCCGAGCACCGCCTGCACGACCACACCTGGCGCGATATAGGTCGAGATCGTGCTGGAGAGGACGCCGAGGAAGACACCCTCGAACGCCGCGTACCCGAGGATCAGCACCGGGGACGGCGTCCGCTTGAAGGATTGGACCAGCGACAGGACGAAGGCGACGAGAGCCGCGCCCACCGCGATGCCGTACGAGCGGCCGATGTTCGCCTCGTCGACGGGCAGCAGGAGCCAGGACAGTACGGCCGTCAGGGCCACGGTGCCGAGCGTCGTCCCGGTGCGGACGATGACGTCGTCCATGGTCACCGCGGTCCCGGCGGTCCGCGGTGACGTGTCCGCACCGGGGGCGTAGGGGTTGGTCGCGTAGTCGTCCGCCGGCCGGCCGCCGACAGCGGCACCCACCGGCCGCTGCGCGTAGGCGTCGGCCGGGCCGGCGTCACGGGCGGCACCCCAGCGGGAAAAGATCGGGTTGCTGGACCTCACGTCATTCCTCCTCGTCCGCCGCACACTCGCGGCCTGCGGCAAAGCGTTGTCATCGGGTGTCCGGGACGGCACACGTGTGGCACTGGTCATGTACCGGGCCGACGACGGCAACCCTCTGCGTCACCACTCTGACAGGTGACGCGGTCGGAAGCAAGTCATCCGAGTGCGCGCACCCGGCGGCGGTCATTCGGACGGTGTCGCCGGGCCGTCGAGCAGCTCCATGAGGAAGCCGTCCCAGTTCAGGCCGTCCATCTCCGCCTCGGCCGAGGTGATCCGGTAGGTCGCGTCGAGCCACTCCGCCAGCGGTGCCGCGGGCACCTCGAACAGGGCCTCCACCTCCTCCGATTCGAGAAGCAGCCAGGACGAGGGCCGTTCCCTGGGCAGCGCCGGCCACATCCGTACGTCGCCGCAGCCGCTCATCGATGTCAGGCCGTGGTGGAGGAGCTCGCGGCCGATGCGCCAGATGAGACTCGGTCCTCGTTCCGCCAGGAACTCGACCGTGATCACCGCGGGCATGTCCGGGTCGAAGCGGAACTCCGCCCGTATCGGCAGCGGGGTGAACTCATCGAGCATCTGGTCGAGGTCCAGGAACAGCGGAGGCACCGGCTCGGACGCCGGACGCGCCTTCAGGGGTGACTGATCACGGTGCATGACAGGAGTTCCCCTCCATGGGACGAAGTCTGCGCCTACCACTCTTCGCCGGGAACAGAACCCGCACATCGGTCACTTGACGGTCAAACGACGTCGCCTGGAAGGGCGTAGCAGAACCCCGGCGGCCGAAGAGCGGCTCCGGGAAGCGCCGAACGGGCTGCGCGGGACGTGACGTAAGTCAATTGGCTGCGGAAAGGCCGAAGGCCGACAAGCGGAAACACGTTTCTCGAAAACGCGGACCCCGCCTGTGGCCGGGGGCGGACGGCTGCAGGCGGGGGGCGTGTGCGGGAGTGTCGCGGTGTCAGGTCACGGGGGCGAGGGCGGGGCCCGTGGTACCCACCTGCTCGGTGGACATGATCGGTGGCACCGGCCAGGTCACGCCCTTCGGCGGCCAGGACTGTCCCGTCGCCTTCAGGAACTCGGCCGGCGGCTCGTACAGCGGTGGCTGGTTGCCGTCCGGGATCATCGAGGCCCACGCGATGCCCTCGGTACGGTCCTTGAACTCCTGCTTCATCGCGTCCAGCAGGTCCGGCTGCTCGATCAGGTCGATCGCGCCCGCCGACGAGGACCCCTCGATGTCAGGTCCGCCGCCTGGAGAAGGCGCTCGCGGACGCGGGCGTCGAGCACCGGTGCGAGGTCTACGAGGGCGCGCACCATGGCTACACCCCAGTCCGACACCGCCGCCGCCTACCACCCCGCGGCGGCCGAGCGGCACTGGACGGAGCTGCTGGCCTTCTTCGCCCGCACCCTCTGAACTCGTACGACTGCCTTCAGAGTGGCTCCATCATGAAGCGGACCCGAGGGTCCGGTACGATGATTACCGGACCCTCGGGTCCGCTTATGGCGTCCCTCCGCAACCGAAGGACACACCCACGATGAGCCATGTCCGTATCTCCGACGCCCTCCGCGCCCTGGTCTTCGAGCCCGACCCCGCGGTGGAACTGCACGAGGTCCTCGACCGCTACTACGCCCCGGACTACACACACCGCAGCGACGGAAAGACGCTGAACCGCGACGAGTTCACGCAGATGGTCGCGGGCATCCGCGGCCAGGTCGCGGAAGGCACGGTCATCGTGCTCGACGAGCTGACCGACGGCGACACCTACGCCGAACGGCACGTCTTCCGCATCACTTTGAAGAACGGCACCACCCAGACCCGGGAGATCGCGATCTTCGGCACCTTCGTCGAGGACGGCCGCTTCCGGCACCTGAGCGAGACGGGTTTCGACGTCGAGCCCGCCCGGACCGTCTGAGCCACCCACGATCGGAGGACCACCGTGCCCCGTCTCACCGACCCGGATCCCGCCTCGTTCCCGGACGAGGTCGCCACGTTCCTCGGCAAGCTGCCGCCCGACCCGATGGTCAAGATGATGTCCCACTCGACGGGCACCGTGAAGCCGTTCGTCGAGTTCGCCAGGACACTGTTCACCTCACTCGAACTGCCGGACCGCGCACGCGAACTGGTGATCCTCACCGTCGCTGCCCACACCGACGGCACGTTCGTCGCGGCCCAGCACGACCCCATGGCCCGCTCGGCCGGCGTCGACGAGCGAACCCGGCAGCCCGTCCGCGACCGGCAGATCGACAGCCCCGAACTGTCCGAGGCCGACCGCGCGCTCGTCCGGTTTACCGCCGAGGTGGTGCGGCACCCACGCGTCTCCGACGAGGTCTTCGACGAGGCCCGCCGGTTCCTCAGCGACCGCGAACTGGTCGAGGTGCTGCAAGTGGCCGGCTACTACTGGTCGTTCGGACGGATCGCCACCGTGCTGAACGTGGAGGTGACCAAGGTGTACGACGACGAACCGGTGCTCGGCACCTCCAGTGACACCACCGGCGTCTGAGGCGCGGCGGGCCTCTCAGGGGGTCGGCGCGGGTGCCGGGTCGACCCGGATCGTCGCGGCATGTGCCTCCGGGCGCGCGACGAGGGCGTCGGCCACCGGTCCGTACTTGCCGCGGAAGGCGGCGTCGAGTCCGGCGAGTGGTTCGAGGTCGCGGGTCGTGAGCAGGACATCGCGGGTGACGCCGCCCACCTGGATCGTTCCGTGACCGTGTTCCCGCGCCGCCCGGTACCAGCGGGAGCGGACTCCCCGGTAAGCGCGGACGTACAGTCCGCCGTCGACGACCACCATGCCGATCTCCACACCGGGGCGGTCACCGTCCCCGGCGGTCAGGACGAGGGAGTAGGTCTCGGAGAGCAGGGTCTGGTCTTCGGGCGCCCAGGTGGTCATCGGGTCAGGTCCTCTGCTCGGTCGGTGCCGGGCACCTCCGCGGTCCAGGAGGTGAGGATGCGCAGGGCGTCGTGGGAGGGGCTGCCGGGTTCGGCGGTCAGGACCATCAGGCGCTGTCCGGAGTCGTCGGGGCTCGCCCAGGTGTCGCAGTCGAGGGTGAGC
>NZ_JBQQCE010000062.1:0-29288 GCF_052245645.1 Streptomyces sp. KR55
GCCTCCCAGGCGGTCGCGCAGGGACGGCAGTCCGTAGCGTCGCAGCTCGGCGGAGAGCAGGCTCAGGTCGAAGGCCGCGTTGTAGGCGACGACCGGCACGCCCGTCTTCCAGTACGCCACGAGGACGTCCGCGATGGCGTCCGCCACCTGGTCGGCGGGGCGCCCCTCGGCTGCAGCGCGCTCGTTGCTGATCCCGTGGACCGCCACGGCGTCCGCCGGGATCTCCACGCCCGGATCCGCCAGCCATTCCTTGTGCCCTGTGGGCTGCCCGTCCCTGACCTCGATCACGGCCCCCGTGACGATGCGCGCCTCGCGCGGATCCGTCCCGGTCGTCTCCAGGTCGAAGCCGATCAGCAGCTCCCGGTGCCAGCCCATGGGCGGCCCCCCTTCTTGGTGGTGCGTTCCCCCAGTGGTCTCCACCTTCCCATGCGCCACTGACAATCAGAGGACCGCATTCCGCTTCCGCGGTGGGACAGGTCAGGACACCGGCCGCGAATCCGCCCACATGAGCTCGAACTCTTCACGATATGTGGGGAAAAGTCCGCCTTCATCGATCTCGTCCGACTTGACCACCCTGCTGCCGTTGCGCAGCACCAGGACCGGCGCCTCCAGCCCCCGCGTCCGCCGCAGATAGGACTGCACGACCGCGATGCCGTCGGAACCGTCGCCGTCCACGAGGTACGCCGTGAAGCGGGGCGTCTCGTCGAAGACCTGGATCTCGAAGGCACCCGGGTCACGCAGCCGGGACCGCACCCGGCGCATGTGCAGGATGTTCATCTCGATCGCGCGGCTCAGCTCACCGCGCTTGATGCCGAGCTCACGCTCCCGCCGCTTCACCGCGCTGGAGGCCGGGTTGAGGAACAGCAGCCGCACCCGGCATCCGGCCTCCGCGAGGCGGACGAGTCGCCGGCCGGAGAAGTTCTGCACGAGCAGGTTGAGGCCGATCCCGATGGCGTCGAGCCGGCGTGCCCCGCCGAAGATGTCCTCGGCCGGGAACTGGCGCAGCAGCCGCACCCGGTCGGAGTGCACGGCGACCACGTCCGCGTACCGGTCACCGACCAGGTCCTCGACCGCGTCGACCGGCAGCCTGCGCGCCGACGGCACGTCTCCGCCCGTGCCGAGGATCTCGAGGAGGCGCGCCGAGGCCCGCTCGGCCTGGTTCAGCACCGCCTCGGACAGGGCGCGGTTGCGCGAGACGACGTTCCGGGTGACCTCCAGCTCGTCCAGCGCCAGCTCGACGTCCCGGCGCTCGTCGATGTACGGCTCGAAGCACGGCCAGTGCTGCACCATCAGCTCGCGCAGCTGCGGCAGCGTGAGGAAGCTGAGGACGTTGTCGTCGGCCGGGTCGAGCAAGTAGCCCTTGCGGCGGCTGACTTCACGCACGGCGACCGCGCGCTGCACCCACTCCTGCCCGGCCGGCCCGGCCGCGGCGACCACCCAGTCGTCGCCGTGGACGGGTTCGTAGATGGGGCGCAGCACCGCGGCCACGACCGCGCGCAGCCGCTGTTCGACGAGGTTCAGCCAGATGTAGGCGCGGCCGGCCCGCTGGGCGCGCGTACGCACCTCGCGCCAGGCGTCGGCGTCCCAGTCCAGTTCGGGGCCGATGGAGTGGGTCTCCATCGGCCGGGCCAGGGACACCGTGCCGGGCGGGACGTCTGTGGAGTTCCCCTCGTGACCCTCGTCACCAGGGGGCAGCTCCAGCCCTCCCGAGCCCACCCGCGCACCGCCTTCCGCTCCCCCGAGCACTCCCCGTCTCAACGATCAAGGAAGGGTACTCCGGGAGCGGTCGGCGGTGCAGCCGGATGGACAGGCTCGTTTCCCAACTTCCTTATTCCAGGTGCCCGTTCTGATCAGCCAGCTCCGCCGGCGTGAGCGGATTCATAGCGGTCACGTCACGCGGGGCGATGGACAGGCCCTGCCAGTGGACCGGCATGGGCTGCTGGTCCTCGTCGCGCGCGATGTGGTGGAAGCCGATGTTCACCCAGACCACGGGGTGCTTGAGGGCCTGTCCGTCGACCCACCTGTCGACGGACTTTCCGTGGCCGGCGCCGCAGTTGGGCAGGTTGTCGCTGGCGAACTGCTCGCACTTGTTGTACTCGGTGAAGTACACGTCGTGCTTGGTGTAGCCGCGCCCGGGGTACTTGGCGCTGGGGCCGGGAACGATCTCGTACGAACGGGCGTGGCCGTCCTTGTTCTTGCCGGTCGCGCTGACGACCCGCCACCAGCGCATGTTCCTGGCGTCGCCCGCGAGTTCCTTGGTGACCGGGGTACGGGTCGTCTTGTTGGTGGGTGCCGGGCGGCCTGCCGCGGGCGCGCTGACCTTGGAGTCGTACTGCTCGATCTTCCCCTTGGAGGAGCCGTCGAGGTTGAAGTTGAGCCGCCAGAAGACGTTGTGGCTGTGGCTGGTGGCGTAGTCCTTGGCGCCCTTGCCGATCGGCCAGCCGCGGCCGTCGCCGGCGTCGTAGTCCTCGGGGGCGAGGGTGCCGGTGGCGCCGACGTTCATGTTGATCGTGCCGTCGTCCTGGAAGCGCCACTCGGTGATGTACTCGTACCAGCCGACCTGGTTGACGGTGTAGACGAGCAGGTCCTTGCCCTGCTTCTGGAACACCTTGTTCGCCGCGTCGCCCTGCATGCGGTAGGCGTGGCCACGCGAACGGGTCGTGGTGCACAGCCCCTTGACGTTCTCGCGGGAGGGATCCCAGGCCTCGGGGACCCGGACGGTCTTGATCGTGCCGCCGGGGCACTCGCCGGGCGCCAGGTCCATCAGGCCCTGACCGAAACCGGCCTGGGTGAGGTCGCTGTACTCGTTCTTGCCGTCGTCGTACGGCACGTGGATCTGGCCGAGCTTGGCGGTGGCCAGCACCTTGATGGGCCGGGACTCGCCCGGCGGCTGGTACGAGATGTGCTCCAGGACGAGGCCGGCCTCCTTGTGGTAGCGCCAGCACATGCGCCAGGTGGTACCGGTCGAGAGCTTCTGCTCGATGCGGTACGCGGCGCTGCACTCGGCCGCCGGGGCCGGGGCGGCCTTGGGCTGGGCCGCGGCCGGACCCGCCCCGGTCGTGGCGCCGGCGGCCAGCCCGGCCACGGCGAGGGCCAGGGCCGTCCGCCTGCGGGCACGGCTGTTTCTGATCACGGGCATGACGAAGTGACTCCCCTGCGGAAGGCTTGCTCCATGGAGCAGGTTGGAAAAGTGGACTGGTTGTCGGCGCGAGCGCGGCGGCTCAGCGGTCGAGCTCGGCCACCTTGCGGGCGCTCAGATCGATCACCAGGGAACGGGCGTCGATCCACGACCCGTTCTTCACCTTGGGGAACAGCCGCACACAGCGGTGCTCGCCGCACTGGTCGAGTGCGGCGGGCTGGGCGCCGGGTGAGGCCCGGTAGACCATGCTGTTGAGCAGCAGCTGATCGGGCGAGGTGAGTTCCCTGCCGGTGGCGTCCTTGTAGTCCGCCTTCAGGCCCGCGCCCAGTGGATCGGCGATCAGCAGCCGGGCGGCCTCGGTGGCCTCGGCGCGGGTCAGCGGCGGCTGGACGCCCTGCTGGGTGCCGGTCCGCTCGACCTTCCCCGTCTCGAGATTGACGGTCCTGGTGACGAGCGTGTCGTGACGGTAGTCGTAGAACGTGGCCTCGGCGCGCCGGGGTGCGTCCGGGTCGTCCAGCTCGCCGGCCTCCGGGTCCGCGAGGTCGACACCCAGTCGCTGCGGCCCACGGCCCCCGTCGACGTCCTCACCGGAGGTCCGCAGCTGCCGGCTGAGGGCGATCCGCTCGGCCTGCTCGATCTCGTCGTCGGTGAGCGGGTCCCGGCCCGTGCCCTTCTCGCCCTCGGCCGGGGCTTCCTCCACCACACCGGGCGGAACGGCTGCCTGGCCCTGCTCGCCGGGCCCCTGGGCCGCCTGCTGGGCGCTCTGCCCGCCGGCCGTTCCTCCCCCGGGCGTGTCGTCCGCTCCCGCCGTACCGGGCAGCGTGACGCCGACCATCACGGCGGTACCCGCCACCGCAATGGCCGCACCGGCCACCACCTTGCCCAGATGGCGGTGCACTATCTTGCGCACATTTTCCCCCTACTCCCCCTGTCTCCTTGGGAGTACGTGTTTGCCCCACTGGTTCGGCATACCTGGGTATGCACTGGTCGATCGGTAAGAGGGCAGTAAGTCGGAGGGGGTTCCATCACTTTCGGGGAGACTCGAAGTCAAGGCGGCCCCACCGGGGCGGCACACCTGGAAGAGTCGTATCCATGCAGGTCTGGCCTGGAGAGGCATATCCGCTCGGCGCCACCTACGACGGCGCCGGCACCAATTTCGCGGTCTTCACGGAGGCCGCGGACCGAGTAGAGCTGTGTCTGCTGCACGACGACGGCTCCGAGACGGCGGTGGAACTGCGGGAGAGCGACGCGTTCGTGCGGCACGCGTACCTGCCGGGCGTCATGCCGGGGCAGCGGTACGGCTACCGCGTGCACGGCCCGTACGCCCCGGAGCGGGGTCTGCGCTGCAACTCCGCGAAGCTGCTGCTCGACCCGTACGCGCGCGCGATCAGCGGCTCGATCGAGTGGGGCGAGGAGGTCTACGGCTACCCGTTCGGCGCACCCGACCGGCGCAACGACCTGGACTCCGCCCCGCACACCATGTCGTCGGTCGTGGTGAACCCGTACTTCGACTGGGGCGACGACCGGCGGCCGCGCACCGAGTACCACCACACGGTGATCTACGAGGCCCATGTGAAGGGCCTGACGATGCGGCACCCGGGGCTGCCGGAGGAACTGCGCGGCACCTATGCGGCACTCGCCCATCCGGCGGTCATCGAGCACCTGACCGGCCTGGGCGTGACCGCCCTGGAACTCATGCCCGTACACCAGTTCGTCAATGACCACCGTCTGGTGGACATGGGCCTGAACAACTACTGGGGCTACAACACCATCGGCTTCTTCGCCCCGCACAACGCATACGCCTCCTGGGGCGACCGCGGGCAGCAGGTCCTGGAGTTCAAGTCGGCGGTGCGCGCGCTGCACGAGGCCGGGATCGAGGTCATCCTGGATGTCGTCTACAACCACACCGCCGAGGGCAACCATCTCGGTCCCACGCTGTCCTTCCGGGGCCTGGACAACCCGTCGTACTACCGTCTCGCGGACGACCCCCGCTACTACATGGACACCACCGGGACCGGGAACTCCCTGCTCATGCGGTCCCCGCACGTCCTGCAGCTGATCATGGACTCGCTGCGGTACTGGGTCACCGAGATGCATGTCGACGGCTTCCGCTTCGACCTCGCCGCCACACTGGCCCGCCAGTTCCACGAGGTGGACCGGCTGTCGTCGTTCTTCGACCTGGTGCAGCAGGACCCGGTCGTGTCGCAGGTGAAGCTGATCGCCGAGCCGTGGGACGTGGGCGAGGGCGGCTACCAGGTGGGCAACTTTCCGCCACTGTGGACGGAGTGGAACGGCAAGTACCGCGACACCGTCCGGGACCTGTGGCGGGGCGAGCAGCGCACACTCGCGGAGTTCGCGTCCCGCCTCACCGGCTCCTCGGACCTCTACCAGGACGACGGCCGCCGCCCGCTCGCCTCCATCAACTTCGTGACCTGCCACGACGGCTTCACCCTGCACGACCTGGTCTCCTACAACCACAAGCACAACGAGGCCAACGGCGAGGACAACCGCGACGGCGAGAGCCACAACCGGTCCTGGAACTGCGGCGCGGAGGGCGAGACCGACGATCCCGCGGTGCTGGAGCTGCGGGCCCGGCAGATGCGGAACTTCATCGCCACGCTGATGCTGTCCCAGGGTGTGCCGATGATCAGCCACGGTGACGAGTTCGCCCGCACCCAGCGCGGCAACAACAACGCCTACTGCCAGGACAGCGAGCTGTCCTGGGTGGCATGGCCCGAGGACGGCAGCGACCTGTTCGACTTCACGCGCGCGATGGTGTGGCTGCGCAAGGACCATCCCGTCTTCCGCAGGCGGCGCTTCTTCCACGGGCGGCCCGTGGAGGGCACGCACGACGACCTGTCCGACATCGCGTGGTTCACACCGGAGGGCCGGGAGATGACCCAACGGGACTGGGAGTCCGCCCAGGCGTCCGCGCTGACGGTGTTCCTCAACGGCAACGCGATCTCCGAGCCCGGTGCGCGCGGGGAACGCATCACCGACGACTCCTTCCTGCTGATGTTCAACGCCTCGCCCAAGGCGCTGGACTTCGTCGTGCCGGTCAATCACGGACGCCAGTGGCACGTCGTCGTCGACACCGCCCGACCCGACGCGGTGCCGCCCGGCACGGACGCGAAGGTGGCTGCCGGGGACCGTCTGACACTGCCGGACCGGAGTCTCACGGTGCTGCAGCGGCCCGCGTAGGTTCGAGGGCTCCTGTTCCTGTCCGGCACGCGCGCGTGGAGGCGGTCTCGTGACGCGTGCGGGCGGACGCGCAGGGGACGATGACAGGAAACCCGGCGGGGCGGGTACGTAGCTTTCCATGACACCTGAGCGTCCTGACCCGGTGGTGCCCACGGCCACCTACCGGCTGCAGCTGCAGCCCGAGTTCCCGTTCGGGGCCGCGGCGGCGGCCGTGCCGTACCTGGCCTCGCTCGGCGTCTCGCATCTGCACCTCTCCCCCGTCCTGGAGGCCGTACCGGGCTCACTGCACGGATACGACGTCGTGGACCACGCGCGCGTGCGCGCCGAGCTGGGCGGCGAGGACGGACTGCGCGCGCTCGCCCGCACCGCGAAGGAGCACGGGCTGGGGCTGGTGCTGGACATCGTGCCGAACCATATGGCCATGGCCCCACGGCACAACCGCGCCCTGTGGGAGGTGTTGCGGGAGGGACCCAAGTCGCCGTACGCGCGGTGGTTCGACATCGACTGGGAGGCACAGGGCGGTCAGGTGCTGCTGCCGGTGCTCGGGCAGCCGCTCGGCGCCGAGATCGACCGTCTGGAGGTCGACGGCGACGTCCTGCGCTACCACGACCATGCCTTCCCGCTGCGCGAGGGCACCGAGGAGCTGCCGCTGCCGCAACTCCTGGACGCACAGTGGTACCGCCCGGTGTGGTGGCGGCTGGCCCGCACCGAGCTCAACTACCGGCGGTTCTTCAGCATTTCGGAGCTCATCGGCCTGCGGGTGGAGGTTCCGGAGGTCTTCGAGGCCACGCACGCCAAGATCCTGCAGCTCCTGCACGACGGTGTCGTGGACGGGCTGCGCATCGACCACCCCGACGGGCTCGCCGATCCCGACGCCTACCTGCAGCGCCTGCACGAGGCGACCGGCGGCCGCTGGACGGTCGTGGAGAAGATCCTCTCGGACGGGGAGCACCTGCCGGCCTCCTGGCCCGTCGCGGGCACCACGGGCTACGACGCCCTGCGGCACATCGACGGCCTGTTCACGGATCCCGCGGGCGCCGGAGAACTCCTCGGCCAGTACCGGCGGTTCGCCGCTCCCCAGACGGACCGGGGCGGGAACTGGGAGGCGACGGTACGCCGGGCCGCGTACCGGGTGCTCGAGCACGAGCTGGCCGCCGAGGTGGACCGGCTGACCCGGGTGGCGAGCCGGCTGTGCGTCACGTCGCCGGACCCCGCGCTGCGCGACCGCGCGCCCTGGGCGCTGCACACCGCCCTGCGGGAACTGCTCGTGCGGATACAGGTCTACCGGCCGTACGAGTCCGGCGACGCCGCTTCCGTCGTCACCGAGGAGGCCGCCGCGCAGGCCCGGGCGGCCTTCGTCGTGCCCGAGGAGGCCGGTGCGGTCGACGTGGTGCGCGGCCTGGTGCTCGGGCGCCACGGTGACGGTCCGGACCACCTGGAGTTCCGGGCCCGGTTCGCGCAGACGGCGTCGGCGCTGCGCGCGAAGTCCGTGGAGGACACGGCGTTCTACCGTTATGTGCCGCTGCTGTCGGCGACCGAGGTGGGCGGGAACCCGGGGAGCCCCGCCATGCCTCCGGAGGACTTCCACGCCTACTGCGCGCGCGTGCAGCGCGACTGGCCCGGCACCGGGACCGTGGTGTCCACACACGACACCAAACGCAGCGCGGACATGCGGGCGGCGCTGGCCGTGCTCACCGAGTGTCCGCAGCGCTGGGCGGACACGCTGGCCGAGGTGACCCGCACGGGCGAGGGCGTACCGGACGCCCAGCTGGCGTGGGCGGCCTGGCAGACGGTGTTCGGACTCGGCCCGGCGGATCCGGACCGGGTGCAGCGGGCGCTGCTCAAGCACATCCGGGAGGCCGGGCTGTACACGAGCTGGACGGAACAGGAGCCCCCGTACGAGGAGGCGGTGGCGGCGTTCGTCGCGACGGGGCCGTGCGGGGCCCCGGGCGAACGGGTGCACGACCTCCGCGGCACGCTGGAGCCGCACATCCGGGCGAACGTGCTCGGCACCACGCTGGTCCACCTGACGATGCCAGGGGTGCCTGATCTGTACCAGGGCACGGAGGGCGAGTACCGCGCGCTGGTCGATCCGGACAATCGCCGGCCCGTGGGGTTCCCGCCCGGGGATCTTGGCAACAAGGGGGCGGTGACCGGGACGGCGCTGCGACTGCGCAGACGGCGGCCGGAGGTGTTCGGGGACGCGGCCACGTACGCGCCGCTGACCGCTGAGGGGCCTGCGGCGACCCACTGTGTGGCGTACGTGCGCTCCGGCGAGGTCGTCACCGCCGTCACGCGGCTGTCGCTGCGGCTGGCGGAAGCGGGCGGCTGGCGTGACACGCGGCTGACGCTGCCGCCGGGCCGCTGGGCCGACGTACTGGCTCCGGAGCGGGAGTTCACCGGGCACACACGCGTGGACGACCTTTTCGCGCCACTGCCGGTGGCCCTGCTGGAGAGGGTCGGCTGAGGCGGAACGCTGTGAGCAGGCGCGCGGAGCCGTGGGTTCGGCGCCGGAGCCGTTCGCACGGCCGGCGTGCCTCCGGGAGCCCCCTGGCGCCTCCCCCGCGACGTCCTTGACACCGCACGGAGACCGTGCGGTACTGCGGGTGCGAAGCCGGGCGGAAACATGACGGGGGTGAGTCTCCTGCCGGAGCTGCGCTACCCCACCGTGACCGAAATCGTGTCGTCCGCCCGGGCGTTGGCCGCTCAGCACCCCCGCTTGTGCGTCCTCCGGCAGGTCGGCGTCTCCCGCGGCGGCCGCCCCCTGCGCCTGCTGTCCGTCGGCTGCGCCCGGCGCGCCGTCCTGGTCGTCGCGGGCGCCCACGCGAACGAGCCGACCGGGGGCTCCACACTTCTCGCGCTCGCCGAACGGGTCGTGCACGAACGCCCGTTGCGCTCTGGTGTGTCCTGGCACTTCCTGCTGTGCGCGGACCCGGACGGGGCGAGCCTGCACGTGACGCCGGCGCCGCGCAGCCTGCTCGACTACCACCTCGGCTTCTTCCGGCCCGCGGGCCCGGAGCAGCCGGAGTGGTCGCCGGCCGTGCTGCCGCCGGACCGGTTGCCGCCCGAGACGCGTGCCCTGACCGGGGTCATCGACGAGCTGCGCCCGTACCTCCAGGTGACCCTGCACGGGACCGATCTGGGCGGCAGCTGGGTGCAGTTGACGAAGGACATCCCGGGCCTGGCCGAGCCGTTCGCCAAGTCGGCGGCGGAGCTGCACATTCCGGTGGAGACGGGCGCCTCGGACGCCGCCGGCTGGCCCGCGGCGGGCCCGGGGGTGCATGTGATGCCGGATCCCGGTTCGGGCGCGGCGTACCCGAGCATGCCGGACGACGCACGACGCAGCACCTGGTACCACGTGCACCGCTACGGTGGTCTGACCGCGGTCGTGGAGGTGCCGATGTGGGCGAGCGACCTGGTGGACGACCCGGCTCCGCATCCGACGCCGGCCGCGGCGATGCGCCGCCTCGCGAGCCGGCTGCTACGGGACACCCTCGAGGTGGAGCGGGTGCTCACGGAGGCGCAGCCGCGTCTGGAGGGCGTCGACGGGCCCCTGTTACGGGCCGCGAGGTGGGCGCTGGAGCTGGTGCCGGGCCTGGCCGCGGACTGGATGCACACACCGCCCGCCGACCACACGCGGGCGTACGTGGGCAGCGTCGACGCGTTCGCCCGCCGGCTGCCGCTGCGTGCCGCGGCGATGCTGTTGCGGGTCCTTCAGGAGAACGACGACCGCGCGGCACCACGCCTCGAGCGGCTCGTCGCGATGTGGAGCGACGCCTTCGCCGAGCGTTTCCGCGCCCGCTGGGTGCCCTTGGAGCACCAGGTCGAGCACCAGTCCCGCACGGTCGTCGCGGCAGCCCTCCACGCGCGCGAACGATCGGGCTGAAGCCCTGCCGCCGAGGCGCCGCGACGCCGCTCCACGCGCGCGTGCCGAGTTCTCCCCACCGGCGTCAGCGGTCCTGCACGAACACCGCACCGGTATGGGCCGCCATTGCGCAGTTGTTCGTGAACGTCTCCCGGTACTCGATCGGCCGTCCTTTCCACTGTCCGCGCGCGTGGGCGGTCACGGGCGCGTAGACCATCGGGCAGTAGCCGTCCTTCAGCGGGATGCGGCCGATGTCACCGTCCACCGCATCGAGCTGGTTGCAGGCCTCGGCGGCCCGTCGGTGTCCCTGGGGCGGGTCGCACCGCAGCAGGGTGCTTCGTGGGTCGCCGGACCGGGAGTCGCCCCGGGTGACCGTGAGGTAGAGCCAGTCGCCGGTGCCGGCCTCCTGGACCGTCCCCTGTGCGGGCGTCGCGCCGACGACGAGCAGTGCGGCCGCCGCCGGCAGAACGCCCCGTACTACGTTCGCTGTGAGGGTGTGCGTCATTCCCGATGCATCGGCACGACCGGCTCGGGTCCCCAGCCCGGATCACCCGAACGGGAGGCCGCGGACGCGTGCCGCAGGGCCAGTTCGAACGCGTCGAGCACCACCTGTGACTGGTACTCGACCTGGCGCTGCATGGGGATCCAGCGGGCCCCGCAGTCGTCACGGTAGTCGGCGCACCACGCGTCGACGAGCGGGTCCAGCTCCGGGAGCACACCGGCCGGGTCGTCACCGGTGGCGGTGGCGAGCTGGTGCAGCAGTCCGGCCGTCCGCAGGGCAAGGCGCCGCCCGGCGATGCGCAGGGCGGCCAGGTGGGCGCTGCTGAGCGACGGCAGCGGGCGCGCCCGGTCACCCCGGTCGGGGTCCCAGGCGTCGGCGAGTCCGGGGCAGACGAGCAGGTAGTCGTCGACCGGCGACAGCAGACGTGCGGCGTCCGGGAGCGCGGCGACATGCGGGCGCACGCGCGCGAGGAGCCGCCGCAGCAGCAGGGTGTCGTGGCGCAGCGTGCGGCTGACGGTGCGCAGCGCCCCGTCCGGGTCGGCAGGCACGGAGCCGTCCTCCACGGCCGCCACGCCCCACATGGGCGCCTCCACGACGGCCGTCACCGTGCCGTACCGGTGCGGGTGGTACCACGTGGACTCGACGGCGGCCTCGGTGATGGCCGCGGCCAGATCGCCCCGGCGCGGCGACGGGATCCGGTAGACGGCGGGTCCCAGGCTCGGCCAGTACAGGGTGTCGTAGGCACCGAGTTCGCGCGGGATGCCGAAGCGGGCCGCGGCGCGGGCCACGCGCTGGGCGAGGCCGGGCAGGTCGCGGGTCAGCTCGACGAAGCCGCCGCCGATGTCGACACCGTGCAGGGAGCCCTGGAAGAAAGGTTTCAGTTCGTTCTGGAGGGCGAGCAGGGCACGCGTCTCCGGCAGGACGGCTCCGTCCGCGCCCTCGGGCAGCCATTCGGGCTGTTCCAGGAAGCCGGGGCGGAAGAAGTGCCGGAAGTACTTCTCGAGGCTGTAAGGGCCCGCCAGCCAGTTCTCGTTGCGGCGCAGACCGTCGGGGTCGAGGCACAGCAGCAGGTTCCAGGTGGCGTCGGCGCCCTCGGTGAGGCCGCGGTCGGCGAGCACCTGCCCGGCCAGGCGCAGGACGGTGGCGCCGCCGACGGGCTCGTTGGCGTGCGGTCCGGCCACGACCAGGGCCTGACGGCGGCCGTGGCCGAGGGACAGCAGGTGCAGTGGGGTGCCCGCGCGGGAGACGCCGATGCGGCGCAGCCGGGCGGTACGGGGGTGGCGGGCGACGAGGGCGGCCGCTCGTGCACCCAGCTCGTCGACGGTCGGATAGCGGAGGAGTGGCGGCAGGGCACACCTCCGTGGTGCCGTCGGTTCACCTGATGTGTGTGGTGTACGCACAGTCAGTCACGAGTTCAGGTGTACGTCAACACCGCGGCGGCCGGGCCGACATGGGGGTGCCCGAGGGCCGCGTCGGGCCCCGCTCAGCTCGCCGCGAGCCGGAAGGCCATCTGCCCGAAGCCGACCTGGTCGCCGTCACGGACGACGGCCGCGCCGATGACCCGCCGTCCGTTCACCGTCGTGCCGTTGGTCGAGCCGAGGTCGCGCAGCACCCACATGCCGCCCTGGCGGCTGAGTTCGGCGTGGACGCGGGAGACCGTCTCATGGTTCAGTCTGAGGCCGCTGCCGGGGTCGCGGCCGATGCGCAGCGGGCGCCCGGCCGCCGGGTGCGGCAGCAGCAGCTTGGGCAGCCGCTCGGCCTGCCAGGCCCGGCGCAGCCGCTCGGTGAAGCCGGACACCGCCTCGACGGTGCCGAACACCACACGGGACAGGCGTCCCTCGGTGGGCAGGTCGGCGGTGAGGACGGCGAGCTCGTCGGAGCGGCGGGCGGCGAGTGCCAGTTCCATGCGCCGGATGAACGTGTCGTGCGAGAGACGGCCCATGGCGACGCCGTCACGCAAGCGCTTCAGTGCCTTGTCACGCTCGGCGTCGGAGAGCCGCGCGGGGTAGGTCGGGAACTCGAAGGACGACGTCACGCTCGTGATTGTCGGTCAGTGAACCCCGGGTGTCCAGAAATCGGGGAAACGGCCACCACGCGCGCGTACCTGACGACACCCGCCGCAAAAGGGGGTATTCACAAGCGGATTGATCGTGTTTGAAGCACGATGGTCGGGCTACATCACGGTGAGCAGACGAAGGGGAACCGTCCGTGCAGTTCGAGGTGTGGGCACCACAGGCCGGCCGTGTGACGCTCCATTGCGACGGCGCCACGCGCGCGATGGAGCGAGATCCGGAGCGAGCGGGGTGGTGGACCGGGGAGGCAGAGGCCGGCGACGGTACGCGGTACGGCTTCGCGCTGGACGACGGGCCCGTACGGCCCGATCCGCGTTCGCGCCGGCAGCCGGACGGCCCGGACGGCCTGAGCGCGGTGGTCGACCACGGGCGCTATGGATGGCGCACCGAGTGGTCGGGTCGCCCGCTGCAGGGTGCGGTCCTGTACGAGCTGCATGTGGGCACGTACACGCGCGAGGGCACCCTGGACGCGGCTGCCGAGCGGCTCGGACATGTCGCCGAACTGGGGGTCACTCACGTCCAGTTGATGCCGCTGTGCCCTTTTCCCGGGCGGTACGGCTGGGGATACGAGGGCGTGTCGCTGTGGGCGGTCCACGAGCCGTACGGCGGGCCCGAGGCGCTGAAACGGTTCGTCGACCGGGCGCACGAACTCGGTCTGGGCGTGGTCCTGGACGTCGTGCACAACCACCTCGGCCCGTCCGGGAACTATCTGCCCGAGTTCGGGCCCTACTTCACGGACAGGCACCACACTCCGTGGGGCGTCGCCGTCAATCTGGACGCTCCCGGGTCGGACGAGGTGCGGGCGTTTCTGGTCGGCAGCGCGCTGGCGTGGCTGCGCGACTACCGGCTCGACGGGCTGCGGCTGGACGCGGTGCACGCGCTGGCGGACACGCGCGCGTGCCACTTCCTGGAGGAGCTGTCGACCGCGGTGGACGCTCTCGCCGCCGAGACGGGACGCCCGCTGTTCCTCGTCGCCGAGTCCGATCTGAACGATCCACGGCTCATCACGGCCCGCGAGGAGGGCGGGCTGGGGGTGCACGCGCAGTGGAACGACGACTTCCATCACGCCCTGCACACCGCGCTGACGGGCGAGTCCCAGGGCTATTACGCGGACTTCGCACACGCTCCCCTCAAGGCGCTCGCCAAGACGCTGACGGGCGGCTACTTCCACGACGGCACGTACTCCAGCTTCCGGGGCCGGCGTCACGGGCGTCCGCTGGACCGTGCGCGCGTGGCCGCGCACCGGCTGCTCGGCTACAGCCAGACCCACGACCAGGTGGGCAACCGCGCCCAGGGAGACCGCCTTTCCGCCACCCTGTCCCCCGGGTTGCTGGCCTGCGCGGCCGCGGTGACGCTGACCGGCCCCTTCACGCCGATGCTGTTCATGGGTGAGGAGTGGGCGGCCGGCACACCCTGGCAGTTCTTCACCGACCACACCGATCCGGTGCTCGCGGAGTCGGTACGGCGCGGCAGGCGGCGGGAGTTCGCGGCGCACGGCTGGGCCGAGGAGGACGTGCCCGACCCGCAGGACCCGGCGACCCGGGACCGCTCCTGCCTGGACTGGTCCGAACCCGACGACGAGCCCCACGCGCGCGTACTGGCCTGGTACCGACGGCTCATCGTGCTCCGGCACGAACAGCCGGACCTCACCGATCCCGACCTCTCCGACATCAAGGTGGCCTACGACGAGGAGGCGCGCTGGCTCGCCTTCCGGCGCGGGGACGTCTGCATGGCCGTGAACCTGGGCAAGGAGACGGCCACGATCCCCCTGGGCACCCGCCCGGCCCAGGTACTCGCCGCGTGGGAACCGGTCGGGACCCCGGACGGGGAAGGTGTGCTGCGCGTGCCCGGGGAGTCGTGCGTGGTGGTGGCGCAGCCGTGAGCGCGGCGCCGGGCCACGCGCGCGTGCCAGGCGACTGAGGGCGTCGTACGGCGCGCGCGGCCCCCCGTCGTGGCCTGCCCGCCCGGGCGGCGCTACAGCGCGTCGTCCGTGGCGTCCTCGCGCAGGTCCGTCACGCGTTCCAGGAGGATCGCCTCCCAGGCGTGGCGCAGATGGGTCCTCAGGAGGGCCGGCGGGTCGTCGCCACGGCCGGCGAGGCGCTCGGCGAGCCGTACGACGCTGTCGCAGCGGGCGAGCCACAGACCGCGCAGACAGGGGCGGGCGCCGTATCCGGCGAGGGTGGCGGCACACACTGCGGCCGGGGAGCCCACGGCGAGGGCGAGTCCGGCGATGTCCTCGGCGGGGTCGCCGACGACCGCGTCGGCCCAGCCGAGGACGCCGCGCAACCGGCCGTCGGCGCTGACCACGAGGTGGTCGCCGGTGAGGCCGTGATGGACGAGGACCGCGGTGCCGGGCTGCGCCGCGAGCTGGACCGCCGCGGGACCGGTGAGCTGACGCAGGAGCCCGGCGTCGAACTCGTCGGCCGCGGCGAGGCGTTCGGCGGCGCGTCCGGCGGCCCGGCGCAGGGCCTCCAGGGAGCGCGGGGAGACACGCGGCACACCGAGCGCCTCCGCCTGCCGTACGGGCACCTCGCGCAGCCCCGTGAGCAGTCCGGCCAGATCGGCCTCGCCGACGGCGGACACGTCGTGCTCCGCGGCCGAGCCGCCGGGCACCTTGGTGTCCAGCGTGTAGGTGAGCCCCGGCGCCCACTCGCCGTGCGCCACACTGACCGGCACGGCGACCGGGACGTGCGGGCGGACGAGGTCGCGCAGCCGCAGTTCGCGGCGCTGCTGCGCGGCGGCCTCGCGGTCGGGGGCGAGGCGCAGCACATGGCGGGTACCGACCCACCATGTGGCGTGCCCGCCGGCCTCGGTGACCGGCCGGACCTCGGGGCCGGCGGCGCCCGCGCCCTCCCTGAGCAGGGAAAGGACCAGTCGGCGGACGGTGTCCGCGGTGGGTGTCGGTGCCTGGGTCATGGTAGGACCGTCGTCACTCGGGTTCGTACGGGGGGCTCCTGGGCTGGGTCAGTCCACTATGACCAGCTCGCGCGTGGTGTCGTTGAGGCGTCGGCCGCCGTCCTCGGTCACCGTCACGATGTCCTCGATGCGCACGCCGAAGCGGCCCGGCAGGTAGATGCCCGGCTCCACGGAGAAACACATCCCGGGGACGAGGGGCTGCTCCTCGCCCTCGATCATGTACGGGGGCTCGTGGGTCGTCACGCCGATGCCGTGTCCGGTGCGGTGGATGAAGTACTCGCCGTACCCGGCGTCGGCGATCACCGCGCGGGCGGCCCGGTCGACCTCCTGGCAGGCGACTCCCGGCCGCACCGCGCGGAAGCCCGCCTCCTGGGCCTCGCGCACGATGTCGTGGACCCGGCGCTCCTCCTCGGTCGGTTCGCCGACGTGGACGGTGCGGGAGGTGTCGGAGCCGTAGCCGTTCTTGAGGCCACCGAAGTCGAGGACGACCATGTCACCGCGTTCGATGACGCGGTCCCCCACCTCGTGGTGCGGGTTGGCGCCGTTCGGACCCGAGGCGACGATGGTGAAGTCGACCTGGGCGTGCCCGAACCGGCGCAGCAGACCGGCGAGGTCGCGGGCGACGTCCGACTCCCGGCGGCCGGCGAAGGGAACCCTCCGGATCTCCTCGTACGTTGCGTCTGCGGCCGCTCCCGCGGCCGCCAGCAGCTCCAGCTCCGCCGCGTCCTTGACGGCGCGCAGCATCGGCAGGGCTTCGGTGAGGGAGGCGTAGGAGCTGCCGGGCAGCGCCTTCTGCAGGCCCAGCAGGTGCATGGCCCAGGCATTGTCACTGACGCCGATGGGGGCACCTCCCACGCCCTTAAGGCTGTGGGGGAGTCCTGTGGCGTCGAGGAGGGCGGCGGTGGCGGCGTAGGGGTCCTTGCCGTCGGTCCAGTCGCGCAGGCTCAGGGCGGGCGCGCCCGGGGCCTTTGCGGCGTCGGGAGCCTCGAGGGTGGGGACGACGAGGACGGGATCCTGCCCGGCGGTGAGGACCAGGAGGGTGAGCCGTTCGGTGATCGCGGTGGGTGCGTAGCCGGTGAGCCACACCAGGTCCGGTCCCGGCGCCACCAGCAGCCCGGCGAGCCCGGCGTCCGCGGCCGCCCGCGCGGCGCGCTCCATGCGGGCCCTGTAGTCGTCGGCGGTGAAGGGCGCAACCGTACTGCCGGTCATCCGGGCCTCCTTGAGCCGTGCGGGTACCACGGGCAGCATCATCCTGCCCGGCCGGAGAGGGCCGCGCGAGCCGGTGAGCCGGGGTTTCGAGCCGGAAACCGGCCGCACCCAGTCCACCTGCTAATGCTCTCACATTGCCCAACCATTATCTCTAATGCTTAGATGCAGCAATCCCATTAATCCACGCTCCAGGGAGGCCCCACCCGTGCTCGTACTCGCCCACATCAGCGATCTGCATCTGGACGGAAGCCCACGGGCGACGGAGCGCGCCGAGCGGGTGCACGACCGGTTGTGGGGACTGCCGGGTCACGTGGACGCGCTGCTGGTGACGGGGGACATCGCGGACCACGGCACGGAGGCGGAGTACGAGGAGGCCGCCCGCATCCTCGGCCTGGACACCGGCGACGCGCCGTTCCCGGTCCTGACCTGCCCGGGCAACCACGACCGCCGCGAGCCGTTCCGCAAGGCGCTGCTGGGGCGGCCCGCGGCCCAGGGACCGGTCAACGGCGTGCACGTCTTCGACGACGCCGCTGTGCTGATGTGCGATTCCAGCATCCCCGGCAGCGACGAAGGGGCGCTGGACGACGAGACGTACGACTGGATCGAGGCGACGCTCGACGAGCTCGACGGAACCGTTCCGGTACTGCTCGCCTTCCACCACCCGCCCGTCGCGCTGCACCACCCCCTGCCCGACTCCTACCAGCTCCGCGAACCGCACCGGCTGGCCGCCCTCATGGAGCGCCGCCCCGAGATCGCCGGGCTCGTCACGGGGCATGCGCACACCCCCGCGGCCACCGCGTTCGCCGGACGGCCACTGGTCGTCGGTCCCGGGGTGACATGGACGCTGCGGCTGCCCTGGGAGGGCGAACAGGTCGCCGACCGGGACGCGCCGGTCGGGCTGGCCTTCCACGTCCTGGACGACTCGGGGCGCCTCACCAGTCACTTCCGGGTGGTCACGTGACGACACCGGGGACCACCGACAACTGTTGGTAGCCGCCGCTTTCATGACGTACCGTCACACTGACCGCCGCCCCCGGCCGCGCCGCACCCACGGCGCGCACCAGGTCCGACGCGGACTCGACGGGAGTGCCGTCGAACGTGAGGAGTACGTCCCCACGCACCAGGCCCGCCGCGAAGCCGGGCCCCGGGACGTGGACCCCCACGACCATGGCGCCGGACTTCTCGGCGTCCACGACCTCCACGGCCAGGGTCGCCCCCGCGGGCGCCGGTGGTGAGGGGCTCGGCGCGGTGGTCGGCATGGACGGGCTCGGGCGGGACGAGACGGACGGGCCGACACGCGCCCCCGGTGCCGCGGGCCCCTGCCCCGCCTGTCGCTGGAGTTCGGCGACCTTGCTCATGCCGATCACCGTGGCGCCCACCGTGCCCAGTCCGACGCCGGACAGCACCAGCACCGTTCCGATGAACAGGCCGAAGAGCAGGGTCGTGAGCCGTCGGCCGCGACGGCGCGCGGCGTGCGGCCGCCGGGCGGGGCTCGATCCGGTACCGCTGCCCGGCTCCCGACCGGGCATCGGCTTGGGACGCAATGCAGTCTGTTCCATGGTTCGCCTCCAGTGGTGCACTACCCGGCGCACCGGCGCACAACGAGCCACGAACGAGTGAGACTGACCCATGGTCAAGAACGGGAAGCCATAGTGGCTCACCCCCCTGCGGTCAACGCCTCCACGACCGCTGCCGCCGCTCCCCGCGGCGAGCCCGCGTGCACCAGCTCCGTGCGGTGGACGACCCGCGGCTCGGTGACCGGGACGGCGACCGTGCCCGCCACCGCCTCTCCCGCCGAGCGGGGCAGCAGGGTCAGGCCGTGGCCCGCGGCGGCCAGGGCGGTGAGGGTGCGGACGTCCGTGCCGTCGTAGCGCAAGGACGGGCGGAAGCCATGGCCACCGTTCGCGGCCCGGAGGTGGGCCAGCGGCAGCCCTGCGTCGGGGGCGTCGAGCCAGCGGGCGTCGGCGAGGTCGCCCAGGCGCAGGTCGGAGCGCCGGGCCAGCGGGTGCGTGGTGGGAAGGAGGACGCACACGGGCTCCTCCCCCACGCCGTACGTGGTCAGCGGCGCCACGTCGGGCAGCCGCAGCGGATCGCTGGGGGCGGCGAGGCCGTCGACCAGGCCGAGGTCCGCGGCGCCGGTGGCGACGGCCGCCGGAATTCCGTCCCGCGACAGCACCCGCAGGGTCACCCCCGCGGCCGGGAGCGCGGCCAGGATCCGCGGCCCGAGCGCGGTCGGCGCGGCGGCGAGCGTCAGGCCGTGCGCGGGAGCGGCCGCCATCCGTACGACGTCCGCGCGCGCCGCGTCCAGGCGCAACAGCAACGGACCCGCGTGTTCGAGGAGTCGCTCGCCGGCCGCCGTGGGGGCGACGGGACGGCGGGTGAGCAGCGGAGCCCCCAGGTCCTGTTCAAGCGCCGCGATGTGCTGGGAGACCGCCGACTGGGTGTAGCCGAGTTCCCGCGCGGCCTCGGAGAACGAGGCGACGCGGGCGACGGTGGCATACGTACGCAGGAGGTGCGGGTCCATGCCCCTCAGGATCCCACTGCATCAGCAACGCTTATCGACTGTGCAGAAATCATCGTTGGACGTGAACCTCGGGTCGAACGCAGGATGACAGCCATGACGAACACAGCAGCCCGCCTGGCCCTGGTCGGCGACCGCTCCCCCAACGTCGCCTCGCACACTCGTATCCCCCTTCTCCTCGACGCCCTCACGGAACGCGACCGGCTCGTCCTCGACGCCTACTGGATCCCCTCCGAGGACGCCGAGGACCTCGACGCCGTACGCGGCTTCGACGCGGTGTGGGTGCTGCCGGGCAGCCCGTACCGCAGCGAGGCCGGTGTGCTCACGGCGATCCGCACCGCGCGGGTGGAGGGCATTCCGTTCCTGGGCACGTGCGGCGGGTTCCAGCACGCCCTCCTCGAGTACGCCCGTGACGTCTGCGGTCTGACGCGCGTGGTGCACGCGGAGAACGACCCCGCCGCCGCGGACCCGCTCATCGAGCCGCTGGCCTGTTCGCTCGTCGGCCACGAGGCCGTAGTGACGATCGAGCCGGGCTCGCTCGCCCAGTCCGTGATCGGCTCCGAGCGGACGGTCGAGCGCTACTTCTGCGCGTACGGTCCCACCCGCCACCTCGACACCCTGCGTGCCCACGGGCTGCGCTTCTCCGGCCACGACGAGGACGGCCACGTCCGGATCGCCGAACTCCCGGGCCACCCCTTCTTCCTGGCCTCGCTCTTCCAGCCGGAACTGTCCGGCGACGGCTCGCGCCCGCATCCGATGGTCCGCGCGCTGGCCCGGGCCGCGGTGGAGCACATGCGTCAGCCCGTGTGAGCCGGGCGGCACGTCCCGTTGTCAGTGGTCGCTGTTACGTTCTGTGACATGACCGATCATGCCTTGCGGCTCCTCAGGCAGGACGCCCGGCTGGCCGAACTGGCCACGTTCCCCTTCAACTTCGACCTGGCCCGCGCCGACCACGACCACGTCGAGCCGGTCCGCCTGGCCTCGGGCGGACCGCTGGAGGCGGTGGCCGGGGACGACACGGGCGGCACGTATTTCGTGTGCGCCGACGGCTCCGTGCTGTACGCGGACTCCGAGGGCTCGGCGGGGATCATCGGCTCCAGCGTGGACGAAGCGCTGGAGATACTGATCGGTCTGCCCGGCTGGCACGACTACATGGATCTGTCGCCCGAGGACGGCGAGAAGACGATCCTCGGGCGGATCGCGGAGATCGAGGACGAGATCCGCGAGGACTACTCCATCGATGCGGAGCGGGCCGAACTCCGCGCCGCACTGGGCCTGCCCGAGCGCTCCCCCGTCGAGCTGGTGGGCCTGCTGCATGCCGCCCTGCTGCGCACCGAGCCCGACTTCCTGCTGCTCAACGGGGAGGAGTTGTGCGCGTACGACCTGCTCGACCGCCATCCGCGGCCCCCGCTGTGGGAGCCGGTGCTCGCGCAGGGACGCGCCGACCTGGCCCTGCTGCGGGCGGGCGACCGGGCGGTGTGGGACGCGGTGCCCGAAGATCCCGTACGCCGCCGACTCGCTCTGCGGGCCGCGCAGTTCGACCGCGCCGAGGGCGACCATGGCCTGCTGCGGCATCTGATGCGGCACGAGGCGTCCTCGTCGATGACCGACGAACTACGGCTCGCGGCCGTGCTGGTGGGGCTGCGGGGCGATGTCTCGGATCTGCCGTTGCTGCATGAGGTCCGCGAGACGGACTATGACACGCACTGCGGTCTGAGCGAGATTCCCCAACCAGGAGCGGGGGCCGCCGAGTTGCTGCGCTGGGCCCAGGAACTGGACGACTCGCTGTTCGGTACGGACCCCGCCGACGAGCCGCTGTGCACCTGGACCGAACTGGCCCTGGACCAGGGCATGACGGAAATCGCCCGGGTCGCACTGATCCGCAGGCTCGACGAGATCGTCATGGACCAGGGCACACTCCGGCGGGCCGGAGATCCGAAACGGCTGGAGACATCGCGGCTCAGCTCGCTCGCCCGCGAATTGGAGAGGGCGGGCGACCTCCTCCAGGCGCTGCGCGCCCAGCGCCTCTACGCCACCCTGCAGGACACGGCGTGGGACCGCGTCTCGGCCCGCCTGACCCAGGCCCGCCTGGAACGCGATTCCGGGCAACTTCCTTACGCCGCCAGCACGTTGAGATCCCTGCGGGACATCCTGGCAGACCCGGGGGACGACTCCTTCCGGCACTGGCGCGGCGTGAACCTCGGCCGCTTCATCGCCGAGGAGCACTACGCCCTCACCCGCGCCCTGGCCGACGCAGGCCTCCCCGCGGACGCTCGTACGGTCCTCACCGCCGCCGACGCGATACTCGGCGAGCTCTCGGAGAACGCCGCGAACGGCGTCCGGGAGCTCGCCGAACAGACCGCGGAGCGGGTACGGGAGGTCAGCTGACCGGCAGGGCGGGCGGCCGGTCCGGGAGGAAGCCGTGGGCGCGCCGGGCCAGCCAGTCGGCCTTGTAGCGGTCGACCTCCCGGTGCCAGTTCAGGATGCCCGCCATCCAGTTCTGCAGATCGACCACATAGCCCTGCATGATCGCGCGCGCCTCGTCCGAGAGGTCGAAGTCGTCATACACGACGGGCAGTTCCTGCGCGGCCACGTGCTGGAACTGCTGCATACGCTGGGTCATCAGGTCGTGGACGACGCCCAGCGCGGCCGGGTAGTCGCAGCCGAAGAAGTTCTGGACGACAAGGATCGCGTTGTGGATCTCACCTTCGTACTCGATCTCCTTCTGGTAGGAGAAGACGTCGTTGAGCAGGCAGGCGTAGTCGACGGCGGCGTTCTCCAGGGAGCGGACGGAGCCGCTGCGGTAGACCTCCAGCGGTACGGCGGGGCCGTGGCCCATCCGGCACAGGCTCATGGTGAGGTCGGCGCCGAAGGTCTCGCGCCGCATCTCCAGGTAGTCGACCGGGTCGGGGATGCGGTTCTGGAGCTGGTTGGACAGCTCCCACACCCAGCTCCGGGTCATGACGTCCACCGCGGACTTCAGGGTGCACCGTTGCTCGGAGGTCATCCCCGCCGTCGTCCGGGCCCACAGGTCGATCAGTCCGCGCTCCATGGCGTTGGCCGGGACCGGGGCCTCCTCGCCGTCGACGGGCATGCAGGCGGACAGGCGTGCCGTGGTGAGACGGGCGGCGGCCAGGTCGCGGCGGTGGCCGTAGACCAGCGGGTAGTAGTCGTCGCCGTACGTGCCCCAGGCGAGCCACTGCGCGCTGAGGTCGAGGGCCTCGGGGGTCGCGTCCGGGTCGAGGCCCGCCGAGCACAGAGCGAGGTCGTAGGCGCGGAGCTTGTCCAGGTCCCAGACGCCCTCCTGGAGGATGCCCATGCGCTGCGCCCAGCCGGTGAGGCGGTGGCGGGCGTCGTCCAGGTGCGGGCTGAGCTCCACCTGGAAGGGCATGTGGAAGTCGGGCAGCAGGGACGGGCCGACCTTCTGGAACGGCACGTGCGCATAGGCGCGAAGACGCTCGGCGCCGGCCGCGGCGAGCAGCGCGCCGACGTCGGCGGCGGACGTGCCGGGGCCGGTCAGACCCTGCCAGGGCGAGGTGGCGCGGGCGCGTTCGTTCATGTACCGGCTGGAGCGCATATGCCATTCGTGGCCACCGGACTGCCAGTCCTGCAACCCCTTGGTGTACGCGGCGACCGCGGCGACCTCCTCGGGGGTGAGGCCCTTCTCCAGGGCCAGTGCGGGCACTTCGGTGAGGGCGGTGTGCTCGAACTGGTGCAGCCGGGAGGTGAGGATGTCGTTGACGGTGTCGGCGGCCTCCTGGGTGGTGCAGCCGAAGAAGGTCTCCAGGACGAGCACGCCGTTGCTGAGTTCCCCCTCGTCCTCCACCTCGCGCTGGTAGGAGAACAGGTCGTTGCGCAGGTGCACCGCGTCGGAGAACGTCTCCATCAGCACCCTGAGCGGCCTCGACCCGGCGACGGACGCGGGCACTTCGGCCGTCGCGTACTCCACCAGCCCCGACGACCAGGGCGCGCCGCCGACCTTGCGGCGCATCTCGACGTATTCGACGGGGTTGGCGATCCGGCCCTCGTTGATGTTGGACAGCTCCCACAAGGACTCGTTCAGCAGGTGCTCGGTGGCCACGGCGAACCGCCGCCGCCAGTCGACGGACATGGCGGGCACCGTGCGCGCCCACAGGTCGGCGAGGCCCGCCTCGACCGGGTTCTGCGGCTCGGGCACCTCGGTCGACAGGTCCATCGGCATGAACAGGGGCAGCCGGTCCAGGTAGGCCTTGCCGCCGGCGCGGTCCTGGGTGCGCTTGAAGATCTCCAGGAAGTGGTCGTCGAAGAAGAAGACCCACACATACCAGTCGGTGATGAGGGAGAGGGCGGGTCCGTCGCAGTCGGGGTGGGTGTAGGCGCAGAGCAGGCCGTAGTCATGCGCGTCGAAGTCGGACTGTTCCCAGATCCCGGAACCCTCGAGCATGCCCATCTCGCGCGCCCACACGGTTGAGTGAGCCCGGGCCTTGTCGACATGTGGGTTCAGCCGCGCGGGATACGGCATGTAGAAGTGCGGGAGTTCGAAGGGCTGTTGCGTCATGGCCGGGCTCTACCCGTGGCCTACCGGGGGCATCCGTAGGCCCGGGCATGATCACACCATCGCTTGAATCCTCCCCCTCTTGAACGAGGGGGATTCCTGGCTCAGGCTGCCTGCGGGAGCAGCGCTCCCGGAGGTCTTACGCCCTCGGCACCAGCCGGGTTGAGACCAGCCCGGACGAGCATCACGCGGGCGGAGTTCTTGTCCCTGGGGGACACGGCTCCGCATGCGGTGCAGGTGTAGGTACGTTCCGACAGCGGAAGTGCGTGCTTGGTTCTCGCTCCGCACGAGGCGCAGTCCATGGTGGTGTGCGCGGGATGCACCAGGCGTACCTCGCGCCCGTGCTTGCGGCCCATCTCCAGCAGGGCCTTCTTGGTGGCGCCGATCGCCGCGTCGGCCGCCTTGCGCGCCATCGACGTCCTGGCGAGGAACTTCGGCCGGAAGTCCTCCACCGCGATGACGTCGTGGTCACATACGACGCGTTTGGCCCACTTGCGGCCGGTGTCCTGCCGCTGCCGGGCCACCTTCTTGTGCGCCTTGGCGCGCAGGTGCCTGGCCTCGCGGTAGCCCTTGGAGGCAGCCTGCCCCTTGGCGGGTTTGCGGCGGGCCATCATCCGGTCGTACCGCGACAGCTTCGCCTGGGCCTTCCGGCCGTGCTCGGCGTGCGGGAGATCGTGGGCGTCGCTCGTGGTGGTCGCGGTCTCCTTCACGCCCCAGTCCACGCCGATCACCTGGCCGGTTTCGGGGAGCGGCCGGACTTCGACGGGGACGACGAAGGAGGCCCACCAGTGGCCGAGGCTGGTGTGGCAGGACATACGCGTGGGCTGAGCCGGTTTCCGCCCTGCTCTGGCCTCATGCCCTGACCTGGATCAGGGCATGGGTGCCGCCGGTCCGCCAGCGTGGGCCTTCCGCGGCGTCCAGCGCGGCCTCGGTGCCGGCGTCGAGGCCGCAGATCACGTCGGACTTCAGGGTGCGCAGAGCGGCGACCGGGCCGGGGAAGTAGCCGGTGACGTCGGGGAACGGCGTCGTCGGGGGCCACAGCCGGTCGCCGACGAGGCGGCGGTAGTTGAGGTCGCCCTTCACGATCGTCACCGTGGCGGCGAACTCGGCACGCAGGTCGTCGGGCATCTCGGCGTACGGCAGCGGGCCGCAGGAGAAGGGGTGGGCCCGCACCGTGAGGCGGCCGTCGGTCAGCGCGGCCCACAGCCGCCGCCCGTAGCCACGGGCCGCGCCCGGCGCCGCCGTCAGCCGGCGCAGCGCGTCGAGCACATCCGCCGGGGTCGCGTCGGAGACGTAGTACGGGTGCGGCTTGACGTGCAGGACCGCCCGTTCGACGCGGCCCCCGGCGAGCAGATGCGCGATGAGGAGCAGGTCGGGGATGAGCTCGCGGCCGGAGTTGTCGGCGATCAGGCACAGGGTGCCCGCGCCGGAGGGCGGGAGCAGCGACCACAGGGTCTCGCTGTCGTCGGCGACCAGGCCGGGGACGGCGGCCGAGGTGTCGGCTCCGCCCGCGGACAGCCGGAAGCCCAGGTCCGCGCGGTTGCCCCAGAGCGAACCGTGCAACAGGGCCCGGTCCCGTTCGTCGGCCGGGCGGTCCTCCAGGGCGTCGAGCGCTGCGAGTTCCTCGTCCGTCTGCGGTGCGTCGAGCTCGGCGAGCTTGTCGGGGCGGAAGGGGTCGATGCCCTGCCAGGGGCCGGGGCCGAAGTATCCGACGGATTCGAGGAGTTGGCGGTAGAAGTAGCTCTCTGACCACAGCCAGGGCACGTCGAACCAGGAACGCCCGGCGTAGGTGTCGAGCCCCCAGGCGGCCCAGCGGTCCCGGTCGTGCGCGTCGGCGGGGAGCGGTTCGATCACGCCCTTGGTGCAGCTCACGAGCAGCGCGTCGAGCGCGCGTCGGCGGTCGGGGCCGTACGGGAAGGCCTCCCGCACCTGCCGGATGATCGCGGGATGGCGTTCGGCCAGCACGCTGTGCGGGAAGGAGCCGGGTTCGTTGCCGAGGATCAGGGGCGCGGAGGCGGGCATGCGGCTCACCGTACCGCGCCGCTCAGGCCGTTCTGATCTCCCGCTCCAGTTGCACGGCGAGGCCGAGATAGCGCGGGCGCCTGGTCACGGGCACGAGGCCGCGGATGAGGACGTACCACATCTCGGTCACCCGGCGGGGCAGGCGGAACAGGGATTCCAGGGTGCGGCCGGTGACACGTATGCCGACGAAGAAGCTGACGACCGAGTGGGCGACGATGTCGACGTCGACGTCGGGGTGGATGTCGGACTCCTTGACGGCGCCGAGCAGTTTGCGCGAGACGATCTCCAGCAACTCGGTGAAGGGATGCGGCATCGGTGGCCGCACCCCCACTCCGCCGGTGGCGAGCCGGAGGCCTGCTCGGGCGACCGGGCCCTCGACGGCGAGACGGGTGAGGCCGAAGGTGATGCGCATCAGGGCTTCGAGCGACGAGCAGTCCCGGCGGTCCACCTCGCGGGCGAGCTGCCGCGAGGCCTGCGACTGGATTTCCATGATGGCGTGGGCCAGGTCTTCCTTCGCCGCGAAGTGGAAGTACAGGGCGCCCTTGGTGACTTGGGCGTGCTCGACGATGTCGCTCAGGCTGGTCGACTCGTAGCCGTGACGGTCGAACAGATCGGCGGCGGCTGTGATGATCGTCGCGCGGGTCTGTTCGGCTCGCAACTGCCTCGCCATCGGCTGGACTCCCCTGGAATAAAAACGGGTTATGCCGTTTGTTTCTCCCTGTTCATACGATAGCTCACTCGGCAACGGCTCCCACGAGGCACTCGAAGACCGTCGACTCCCTCTGTGTTGCAACGATCCGTATCCCGGTGCCCCGCTCTTCCACGGCCTCGATCCAGACAGGTTCGTCCAGTTCGGCGTAGCGATGGAAGACGGCGTGGAAGGAGGCGGGCGAGCCGGCCTTCGCCGCTCGCGCCCAGGCCGCCTGGCGGGCCGCCTCCAGCAGGAGCATGCCTGGCGCGTGATCGAGGGGATGGTCGAAGAAAACGGGATGTGCGGTATCGATTCGCAGCTGCCAGCGATCGTCGCGTCCGGTGGGCGCCAGTACGACGTCCGCGGCCAGGGCGCGCCCCACGGCGTCCGCCGGGAGTCCGGGCGGCACGGGCGGCGCGGACACGGTGTCCGGGGTGCGGCCGCCGCGCAGCCTGCGGTAGACCGAGTCGCCGACGCAGGTGAAGGCGACGCGCGCACTCGCCACGCGGGCGCCGTCGACCAGCACCTCGGCGGTGTAGCGGGCGCCGGCCGGGCGACCGCCGCGGTACCGCACGTCGAAGAAGTCGAGCTCGACGAGCGGTTCGGCCGGTATCGGGCCAACCGTCAAGTACTCGGGAAAGGTATCGACTTCGAACTGCTGGAGCACGAAGTGGTACCCCAGGGGCACGTCGTACTCGGTGTGCGCGATCAGGGTTCCGGCCTGGCGGATCGTCTCCACGACGAGCAGCGGTTCGTATGCGGAACGGTCGGACGACACGTGTAACCCATGGGCGCGGGGCCACTGGGCGGACACCGAGAAGCGGTCGGTTCCCTTCCGGCTCCAGTCGGTGAGGAAGGTCTCGGCGACGGCCGCACGGTGGACGAACTGCCGGGGAACTGTCGCCATCAGGGACGGGGTCTCGGCAAGCTGCCGCGGTTGAGGCATGTCTCTCCTACGGTCCCCCGAAGGCCAGACGGACGGTGAAGTGTCCGTTGCGGGTGAGCGCCAGAGTACGAGGCGACCGGTTTGTTTTCAATGAGATCACTCCGTAGCACTCTATGATCGGGGCAGTTCCGGCACGATCGTGGCGCCCACGGCAAGAACCGGCCAACAGGGCGCCGGGGAGGGTCTCTCATGGCGAAACAGGAACGCGCCATCAGAACACGCAGGGCGATCCTGGAAGCCGCCGGCGCGGTCTTCGATGAACACGGCTACACCTCCACCACCATTGCCATGGTGCTGGAGCGGGCCGAAGTCACCAAGGGCGCGCTGTACTTCCACTTCCCGTCCAAGGAGTCCCTCGCCCAAGCGGTGCTGGACGAACAGGTGCCGTTCGGTTCAATCCCCTCGCAGCCCTGCAAGCTGCAGGAGGTCATCGACATCACGTTCGTCGTCGGCCAACGGCTCCTGAGCAACGCCCTGCTCCGCGGCAGCGTGCGGCTGGCGGTGGACCAGTGCGCTCCGCCCGGGGTCGATCACACCGGACCGTTCCGGCAGTGGGCCGACCATCTGACACCGCTGATGGAACAGGCACGCAAGCAAGGGGAGTTGCTGCCGACGGTGGAGCCGCGGGACACGGTGGAGCTGCTGGTGGGCTCGTTCACCGGCATCCAGTTGATGGCGCGGGCGCTGACGGGCCGGTCCGACCTGGGTCGGCGGCTCTCCGTGCTGTGGTCCCACATGCTGCCGAGCATCGCGGTGCCCGGACTGCTGCTCGGCCTCGACAGCCGGGCCGACCGGGGTGCCCGGGTGCTCGAGTCCCTCCCACCACTCGAGTCTCTCGACAGGGCGATCTCGTGATCCTGCTGACCGGGGCGACCGGCACCGTCGGCTCTCTGGTGGCCCGGCGCCTGGCCGGCTCTGTGCCGCTGCGTCTGCTCACCCGCGACCCGAGCCGCTTGGCCGGGCCGCCGGGTCCGCGGGTCGAGGTGGTGGCCGGCGACCTCGCCGACCGGGACGGTCTGCGGCGGGCGCTGAGCGGAGTGCGGGCCGCGCTGCTCGTCACGGTGGATCCGCTGACGCACGCCCACGACGAGAACTTCCTGACGGCCGCGCGCGCGGCGGGAGTTCGTCATGTGGTGAAGCTGACGACCCTGTCGGTGACCGAGTCCGACGCCACGGATCTGGTCACGCAGTGGCAGCGGGAGAACGAGCGGCTCCTGCGCGACTCGGGGCTGTCGTGGACCCTGCTGCGGCCGCGTGCCTTCATGTCCAACACGCTGGGCTGGGCGCGTTCGGTGCGGGAGGAGGGCGTGGTGCGGGCCCTGAACGGCACGACCGCGGTCGCGGCGGTCGACCCCGGGGACATCGCGGAGGTAGCGGCACGGGCACTGACGGACCAGGAGGAACACGCGGGACAGGCGTATCCGCTCACCGGCCCCGAGCCGGTCAGCCCGGTGGAGCAGACGCAGACTCTGGCGGAGCTGCTGCACCGCCCGTTGCGGTTTGTCGAGTTGACCGAGGATCAGGCACTGCACGGTCTACTCGGCCGCTATCCCGAACCGGTTGCGCACGCCTTGCTGGAGAGCGCCGTACGCGGACGGGGCGGCGGGAAGGGCCGACCGGACCCGGCAGTCCCCACCCTCCTCGACCGTCCCGCCCGCACCTACCAGGAC
>NZ_JBQQCE010000620.1:0-4523 GCF_052245645.1 Streptomyces sp. KR55
GACGGGCACCACCATCACGCTCACCGCGAAGCTCGCCTGAGCCGCACTTCCGGCACGGGCCGTCCCTCAGGGGGCGGCCCGCGCCCCGCTCGTCATCCGGGAGTTGACCCATGACGCCACGCCCCGCCGTCTCGGCCCACCGGGGCGGCTCCGAACAGTTCGGCGCCGCCACCTGGGAGGCGTACGAGGATGCGCTGCGGTCGGGCGCGGAGTACGTCGAGTTCGACATCCGGCGCACCGCCGACGGTGTCTTCGTCGTCCACCACGATTCCCGCGTGCGGCTGGGCGGGCCGCTGCTGTCCCTGATCACCCACGCCGAGCTGAGCGAACGCGCCGGCTACCCCGTGCCCGTCGTGGACGACGTCATGGAACTGATCGCCGGCCGACTCGTCGGGCACCTGGACCTGAAGGAGACCGGCCATGAGCGCGAGCTGATCGACCGGGCGATCGCCCTGCTCGGCACGGACGGGTTCGTGGCCACCACGCTGGAGGACCGTTCCATCGCCGCGATCAAGCACGCCTTCCCCCGTGTGCGGACGGCCCTGTCGCTGGGGCGCGGCCGCAAGGAGGTGGCCGCGGGGCGGCTGGCGGCGACCCGGGCGAGCGAACTGTTCCCCCTGCGGCGGGTGCGGGCCTGCGGAGCGGACGGGGTCGCCGTGCACCAGCGGCTCGCCCGCGCCAACGTGCTGCGCGAGGCCGCCCGGCACCGTCTGTTCACCATGGTGTGGACGGTCAACGACGACGCCGGACTGCGGACCTTCCTGACCGATGAGCGGGTGGACGTACTGATCACCGACCGGCCGCGGCGCGCCGTGGCCCTGCGCGACGGGGCGCGCGCCGCGGAGCCGGTTGCACCGGCCGGGAAGCCCCGCGCCGACTGACCGGCCCCTGCCCGGGTATGTGCCTGAATGACCAAGAGGCCCCATTGACAAGAGCCCACTCAAGTTTTGTGCTGGACATCGAGAGGCTCCCTGGCGGAAGGGGACAGCGATGGCACGCGCGGTCGGTATCGATCTCGGAACCACGAACTCGGTGGTGGCCGTCCTGGAGGGCGGCGAACCCACCGTCGTCGCCAATGCGGAAGGGGCCAGGACCACACCGTCGGTCGTGGCCTTCGCCAAGAACGGCGAGGTGCTCGTGGGCGAGGTCGCCAAACGGCAGGCCGTGACGAACGTCGAGCGCACCGCGCGCTCCGTCAAGCGCCACATGGGCGATGCGAACTGGCGGTTCCCGGAACAGGGCTCCGTGGACGGCACCCGCTACCGTGCCCAGGAGCTGTCGGCGCGAGTCCTGCAGAAGCTGAAGCGGGACGCCGAGGCCTATCTCGGCGAGGACGTCACCGACGCGGTGATCACCGTGCCCGCCTACTTCGACGACGCCCAGCGGCAGGCCACCAAGGAGGCCGGGGAGATCGCGGGCCTGAAGGTGCTGCGGATCATCAACGAGCCGACCGCCGCCGCCCTCGCCTACGGCCTCGACCGCGGCGAGGAGCAGACCGTCCTCGTCTTCGACCTCGGCGGCGGCACCTTCGACGTCTCCCTGCTGGAGATCGGCGACGGCGTGATCGAGGTCAAGGCCACCAACGGCGACACCCACCTCGGCGGCGACGACTGGGACCAGCGGATCGTCGAACACCTCGTCAAACGCTTCAAGGGGCAGTACGGCATCGATCTGTCCAACGACAAGATGGCCCTCCAGCGGCTCCGCGAGGGCGCCGAGAAGGCCAAGATCGAACTGTCCAGCTCCTCGGAGACGTCGATCAACCTGCCGTACATCACCGCCTCCGCGGAGGGACCGCTCCACCTGGAGGAGAAGCTCACCCGGGCCCAGTTCCAGGAGCTCACCGCCGACCTCCTCGACCGCTGCAAGACCCCCTTCCACCAGGCGGTCAAGGACGCCGGCATCAAGCTCGCCGCGGTCGACCACGTCATCCTGGTCGGCGGCTCCACCCGCATGCCCGCCGTCACCGACCTGGTCAAGCAGCTCACCGGCAAGGACCCGCACAAGGGCGTCAACCCCGACGAGGTCGTGGCCATCGGCGCCACCCTCCAGGCCGGCGTCATCCGCGGCGACGTCAAGGACGTACTGCTCCTCGACGTCACCCCGCTGTCCCTGGGTATCGAGACCAAGGGCGGCATCATGACGAAGCTGATCGAGCGCAACACCACGATCCCGACCCGGCGTTCGGAGATCTTCACCACCGCCACCGACAACCAGCCCTCGGTCGGCATCCAGGTCTACCAGGGCGAACGCGAGATCGCCGCGTACAACAAGAAGCTCGGCACCTTCGACCTCACCGGCCTGCCGCCCGCCCCGCGCGGCGTCCCGCAGATCGAGGTCGCCTTCGACATCGACGCCAACGGGATCATGCATGTCTCCGCGAAGGACCTGGCAACCGGCCGCGAGCAGAAGATGACCGTCACCGGCGGCTCGGCGCTGCCCAAGGACGACATCGACCGCATGATGCGGGAGGCCGAGCAGTACGCCGAGGAGGACCGCAAGCGCCGGGAGGCCGCCGAGACCCGCAACCAGGCCGAGCAGCTCGTCTACCAGACCGAGAAGTTCCTCCGCGAGAACGAGGAACGGGTGCCGGCCGACACCAGGTCGGAGGTGGAGTCGGCCGTCACCGAGCTCAAGCAGCTGCTGGAGCGCAACGCCGAGACGAACGAGCTGCGCACCGGCGTCGAGAAACTCGCCACCGTGAGCCAGAAGATGGGCCAGGCCATGTACGCGCAGGCCCAGCAGACCCCGACGGAGCCGAGCGAGCCGCGCACCGCACCCCAGGACGAGGAAGGAGTGGTCGACGCGGAGATCGTGGACGACGAGAAGGACTCCAAGGGCCCAGCGGCCTGAGGCCCCGCACCATCAGGGCTTGCGGGCGACGCCCGCGTACACCGGCACGATGCCCTCGGCCTGGGAGGCCACGTCCTCCGCCTCCGGGCGCCAGCCGTGGACGGGGATGACTCCGGGGCCGAGCAGTTCCAGCCCGTCGAAGAAGCGGGCGAACTCCGCGAGCGACCGGGGGAAGAAGGGGGTGCCGCTGCGCCGGAAGTGGTCGGCCGCCTTCCCGATGGCCTCCGGGCTGAGGTCCGGGGTGACCTGGGACAGGATCAGGTGGCTGCCGGGGGCGAGGGCGGCGACATACTTCGCGAGCAGCCCGTACACGTCGTCACCGTCGGCGTCGTCGCTCAGGTAGTGGGTGAGCGCGACCAGCGACAGCGCGACCGGCCGGTCGAAGTCCAGCGTCTCGCCCGCCAGCCGCAGCACGCCGTCCAGGTCGCGGACGTCGGCGTGCACATAGTGCGTGGCGCCCTCGGCGGAGCCGTGCAGCAGCGCCTCCGCGTGCCGCAGCACGATCGGGTCGTTGTCGGCGTACACGACCCGGGACTCCGGCGCGACGCCCTGGGCCACCTGGTGCAGGTTCGGCTCGGTGGGGATGCCGGTGCCGATGTCCAGGAACTGGCGGATCCCGGCCTCGGCGGCGGTGCGCACCGCCCGGTGCATGAAACGCCGGTTGGCGCGCGCCCCGCGCAGCACCGTCTCGTCCGCGGCGAGGATCTTCCGGGCCAGCTCCTCGTCCACCGGGTAGTTGTCCTTGCCGCCCAGCCACCAGTCGTACACCCGGGCCGGATGTGGCCGGCTGGTGTCGATGCGGGTGGGCGCGGCGTCGGATCCGGTCATGCGGTGTGGTCTCCTCGGTCTTCGGTACGGCAGGAATTACGGCGGTCATTACGGCGGGCATTACGGCGGACAGGGGCCAGGGGCGCTAGAAGTCCCCGCGGCGCTCCTGGAGGATCTTCTTGGTGCGCTGTGCCGACGCGGCGTGCGCCGTCATGTGGTCCAGCACCTCCAGATGCGCGGAGACCTCAGTGCGGGAGTCGAGGTAGAGCGCGCCGGTGAGGTACTCGGTGAACACCATGTCCGGCAGTTCCGGCTCGGTGAAGCGGAACAGCGAGAAGGGCGCGTACGTCCCCGGATGCGGGCCCTTGCCGAACTCCGCGACCTGCAGGGTGACCCGGTCGCTCTCGGTGACCTCCAGCAGCCGGTCCAGCTGGGCGCGCATGACCCCGGGGCGGGTGCTCACCGGTCGCCGCAGGACCGTTTCGTCCATGATCACCCACAGGTGCGGCGGGTTCGCGCGGCACAGCAGCTCCTGCCGGGCCATCCGCAGCGACACATGCCGTTCGATCGTCTTCGGTCCGCCCGCCTGCCCGATCGTCCCGGCCTCCAGCACGGCACGTGCGTAGTCCTCGGTCTGCAGCAGCCCGGGCACGAAGTGCGGCTCGTAGGAACGGATCATCCCGGCGGCGCCCTCCAGGCTGACGAACAGGCTGAACCAGTCCGGCAGCACATCGTGGAACCGCTGCCACCAGCCCGGCCGGTTCGCCTCCTCGGCCAGCGCGACGAACGCGGCCACCTCGTCCTCGTGGACACCGTAGGCGTGCAGCAGGATCGGCAGGGACGGGATCCTGAGCGCGACCTCGGCTATCTCCATTCGCCGTACGGTCGCCGGGGCCACACGC
>NZ_JBQQCE010000621.1:0-4488 GCF_052245645.1 Streptomyces sp. KR55
CAACTGGACGCTGAACTTCACCTGGCGAGGCGTGGGCGCCTTCCCCGACGCCGAGCGGCAGAAGCTGCGGACCATCATGCAGGCGGCACACTCGCGCGGGCAGAAGGTGCGGTTCTGGGCCACCCCGGACCTGGCCGGCCCCGCCCGGGACGCGCTGTGGACCGAGCTGCTCGCTGCCGACGTCGACTTCA
Organism: Streptomyces sp. KR55; assembly: GCF_052245645.1. Lineage (NCBI taxonomy): Bacteria > Bacillati > Actinomycetota > Actinomycetes > Kitasatosporales > Streptomycetaceae > Streptomyces > Streptomyces sp. KR55. The sequence goes on from NZ_JBQQCE010000621.1 coordinate 192, forward strand.
TCAACACCGACGACCTGCTCGGCCTGGAGGCGTTCCTGGACGCCCACGAGCAGGCGTAGACACCACACGTTCGGGGGACATGTCAGCCGCCCGGACGAACCCTCCGCTGCGCCACACTTGCGGCCGAAACGCCGCGCAGTGGACGTGGCGGAGGAGGTTGACGATGGCCATTTCCATCTCTGTGGTGCTGTTGCTGCTGATCCTGGCAGTGATCTTTCTGCGCAACGGCGGGCTCAAGCCCACCCATGCGATTGTCTGCCTGCTGCTCGGCTTCTACCTCGCGAGCTCGAGCGTCGCCCCGACCATCCACAGCGGCCTCACGGCCACGGCTGACATCGTCAGCGGCCTGAGACCGTGAGGACCGCGTGGAAGGCCGGGGTCAGACCGCGGAGAAGACCCCGATGCCGTTCGGAACCGGGCGCTCCACTCCGTCGGTGGGGTGATTGCGCACGGACACACCGCCCGCACCCGGCGTGCGGGCGACCAGCGTCGACGAACCGCCGCCGTCCAGGCTGAAGGCGTCCACCGAGCCCAGCTGCCGCATGGTGTCCGCCACTTCGGCGATCGTCAGACCGGTGCGGTACTCCGGCGCACCGTCCACCGCCAGCAGCAGCACGCGACGCCCGCCGTCCGCGATGCCCACAGCCGTGCGTACGGCCGAGGTCCGGTCGTCCAGGCCGGCCAACGGCAGGCCGTCCCTGAGGACCGGATAGCCGCCGAGAGCGAAGCGGTACGGGACCCACGACTTCTGCGCCACCAGCCGGTGGCGTACCTGCACGGGCTCGCCCGTCGAGAACTTCCGCAGCTGCTGGGCACCCGCCTCCCGGCCCACCAGCACGGTGGTCCCCTCGGCGATCGGGCCGCTTCCGGGAGTGTCCGCGGCCGACACCACCCGACCGTCCCTGACCGTCACCTCGTAGGTGTCCGTGCTGCACGGCGCCGCCCGGTCGGTGTCCGTGCCGCAGGTGGCACGCACCCGGGACGCGCTGCCCCAGGCCGAGGTGAACGCGCCGACCGAGCCCACCGGCAACGCGTACTGGTTGAGCCCGCCGAGCGGCAGTCGCACCGCAGGCGTGGTGACCGACCCGTCCAGCGCCAGGCTGTCCAGCCGGGCCCGCCGGTCGACCCCGACGCCCACGACGTCCTGGGTGCTCGTGCCCGGCGGCAGGGCGGGACCGAAACGCTGGCCGTTCGGCACCGCCGCCTTCAGTGCCGTGCCGCGCGCGATCACCGGTCCGACGCTCGCGCCGGTCGCCTGGACGCCTGGGTGCTGGACCTCGGTGATGTTGAAGAAGTCCCCGTTGACCCCGGCGACGGCCCCCCGGGCGTCGGCGAGTTGGGAGACGGTCGCCCGTGCGGCCACTGCTCCGGCGTACAGCAGGTCGAGGCGTACCCGAGGGTCGCGCAGGTCGACGCTCAGCACATGGGCGTGTGTCGGCCCCCTGGCCGCCTGGATGTCGAGTTCCCGGTAGACGACGCCCGGCGCGATCCGGGCCGCGTCCTCAGCGGCGCCGGCCGGTGCCGCCCCCACCAGGGCCGCTCCGGCCAGCGCGCCGAGTGCCGTGAGTACTGCCAGTAACGTTCTGCCTGCTCCGAACCGCTTCTGACGACGCGTCACAGATCCCCCTGAGGTCTCGTCAACTGTCTCAGGACGCGGGGGAAGTGCACCAGACGACCGTGTCCGAGGGGGTGACGGGGACCCGACCGCGCGAGAACGGGTGGGAGAACGCGTGCTGTTGGCGGCGGTCAGGGGTGAGCGCCGACGCCCGGTCGACGTGCGAGTGGCCGACCCGGCCGGGGACGAGAGCGACGTACAGGGTGGGTGCGGAGTGTCGTCGTCAGGCCGCTGTCAAGCGCAGCACCATGTGGCACTCCCATATCGGGCGGCGGAGTATAAAAGCGACTCTGTGGGGCACTCGAACAGCCCCGTCCGTCCTCATCGGCGGAAGGAAGGTTGTGCTCATGACGCCGATGACGTTCTCCGCCCTGCCGACGGCCGGGTGCCGCTGGGAGCGGGCCCTGGTGACCGGCGGCGCCGGGTTCCTCGGCTCGCACCTGTGCGAACGCCTCCTCGGCAGCGGGGTCGACGTCGACTGTGTGGACAACCTTTCGTCGGGGTCCCAGGACAATGTCCGGCACATGGTCGGCCGGCCTGGTTTCCGGTTCCTCGAACTCGACCTGGCCGAGCCCGGCTGCCCCGACGCCCTGGAGGCTCCGTACGACCTGATCCTGCACTTCGCGGGCCCGGCCTCGTCCGCCGAGTGCCGGCGGCACCCCCTGGACGCGCTCGACACCGCCGGCCGCGGCACCCACAACGCGCTGGCCGTCGCGGACCGTGCAGGCGCTCGGTTCCTGCTCGGCTCCGGGTGCCAGGTCTACGGCGATCCACTGGTGCATCCCCAGCGCGAGGACTACTGCGGCCACGTCGACCCCGTGGGACCTCGCAGCGCCCACGACGAGGCCCAACGCTTCGCCGAGGCACTGACCACCGCGTACGCGACCGCCCACGGCACCGACGCCGGAATCGTTCGCGTGTTCAACACCTACGGCCCACGGATGCGGGCGGACGGCCACCAGGCGGTCCCCACCTTCATCACGCGGGCGCTGACCGGGGCACCGCTGATCATCGAGGGCGACGGCAGCCAGACCCGCTCCCTGTGCCACGTCGACGACGTCGTCGCATGCGTGCTGCTGGTGGCCGCGAGCCGGTCCGTCCGCCCCGTCAACATCGGCGGCGGCGACGAGCCGACCGTCCGGGAGATCGCCCGCCGGGTGATCGAGCTCACCGGCTCGCACTCGCGCCTGGAGTTCGCCGCCCGCCGCCCGCATGATCCGGCCCGGCGCCGCCCCGACACGACCCTGGTCCGGGAGATCTTCGGCTGGGTTCCGAGGGTCACCTGGGAGGAAGGGTTCCGGCGCACCATCGCCCACTTCGCGGACGTGTCGGCGGACCGCCGGCCCCTGCGCGCCGAGGGAGGTACCCGTCATGCGTGTTGCTGGTGACGGGCGAGGGGAGCGGTTGCGGTGAAGGCGCTCGTCGTACGCCCGGACGGGTTCTGCGGTGTGCTGCTGGCCGGACCGGCCGTCCGCGCCGTCGCCACCCGGGCCGCCCACGTCACGGTGATGTGCGAACCCGACGGCGCGCCCGCCGCCCGGCTGCTGCCCCACGTCGACGACGTCCTCGCATGGGACGCGCCCTGGGAGCCGCCGGGACCGGACCGGACGGACGGCGAGGGCTCCCTGCAGGTCCTGCGCGAGGCCTGCTACGACGTGGCGCTCGTCCTCGCCGCGCAGGGGCGCAGTCCGTTGCCCACCGCGCAGCTGCTGCGGAGGGCACGGGTGCGCCGGATCGGTGCCGACGGCGCGGACGGCGACGACGGCCTCCTCGATGTCGGCCACCGACGCCTGCCGGGCCAGGACGAGGCCGCGGCGGCCCTCGACACGGCCGCCGCGATGGGCTTCCTGCCCAGGGCGGGCGACGACGGACGGCTGCGCGTGATCCCGCCGCCCGACACCACGGGCCTCACGGGCAACGGCCCCTACGTCGTCGTACACCCAGGGGCCGACGCGTGGACCCCGGACCGCTGTTCCGAGGCCGTTGCCGAGCTCGCCGATGCCGGCCATCGTGTCGTCGTCACCGGCGGACCGGAGGAGACCGCCCTGACCCGGTATGTCAGCGGCGCCACGGCGGTCGACCTCGGCGGCCGCACCGACCCGCGACGGCTCACCGGTGTCCTGCACGCTGCCGATGCCGTCGTCGCCGGCGCCCCGGGCGCGGCCCACCTCGCCGCGGCCACCGGCACTCCCGTCGTCTCGCTCGTCCCGCAGGTCTGCCTCCGCGGCGTGCCCGGCATCGTGCTCGGGCAGGACGACACGACGGCCCCGGACGTGGCGAGCGCCGTGCGCAAACTCCTCGCGGAGAGCGCGTGAAGGCCGACACTCCCGTCCCGGAGGAGCCCATGCCTGACGCCGCCGCCCCCCGCGTCACGGTCGCGATGATCACCCGCAACCGCTGCCGGAGCGTGCTCCGCACCCTCGACCGGCTGGCCACCCTCCCCGAGCGGCCACCGGTCGTCGTCGTGGACAACGGTTCCACCGACGCGACGGTGGCCGCGGTACGTGCCCATCCGGTGGGGGCACGTGTCCTCGCGGTCGGCCGCAACACCGGTGCCCTGGGCCGCAACCTCGCTGTCCGCCACGCCACCACCCCGTACGTCGCCTTCAGCGACGACGACTCCTGGTGGGCACCCGGCGCCCTGGACACCGCCGCCGACGTACTCGACGCCCAGCCGCGCCT
>NZ_JBQQCE010000622.1:0-4473 GCF_052245645.1 Streptomyces sp. KR55
CGCAAGCGGTGGACCATGCGCTGGAAGGCCCCACTCAACGCCTTCCAGATCGCCTTCGAGGGCCGCCTGACCCCGAGCAACAACTGACCACTCAACAACCAAGATCAGCCGTTAAATTGACACACCCCGTTGTAGCGGCGTATGCGTCGCTGGAGTTGCAGGATGTCGGGGACAGCGTAGTTGAGCTGTCCGCGTTTGATGTGGCGGTTGCCAATGACCGCGAGAGTGTCGGGGTGGGGAGTGAGCGGATCGCCGCTGGGCTCGGACTGGGCTTCGAGTGCGTCGGCTATGTCGCGTAGACGACGGGCGTGGTGGGTGAGGTCGGGCACGAACGTTGCTCCGGTCGGTTCGGCTAGGCGGCTAGTTAGCCGCCTATTGGGCTATTGGAATAGTCGGTGGAAGGGGCGGCCGCGCGCTCAGTGAGCCGGCGGCCGCCCCGTGTGCCGTACGGCGTGTCAGAACCCGCGGGTGGCGAGCCATTCGTCCAGCGCGACCGAGACGATGTCGCCCATGGGCAGGTGATCGAGTTCGTTGTCCAGCGCGAAGCGCTTGATCCTCTTCTTCAGCCTCAGAGCAGCGGGGACCGAGGCGTCGAGGCTCTCGCGCGCGATGATGCGCTGGTTGAGGACGACCGCCGCCTCCGGGATGTCGTTCGGACGCCCCGACCCCTGCGCCCATGAAGTCCCGTTACTGGGCGCCGTATCCGAACCGGCTTGCTGCTCGTGCTGAGGACTCGCTGCGCCGGTGCTGACAGGGAAGGCAGTGGCTCCTGCAACGGGAAGAACTGTCGAGTGAACCGCCACCTCAGCGGTGTGTGCCAGGCCCGGAGCGGTGCCCGTGTCTTGGGACGCCCCACGCTGGGAGACGTGCTCGGCCGATTGCGTGGGCTGAGCCGCAGGTGTTGCAGGCTCCGCAGCCGGGGCCGCGGTCTGTCCCAGCGCCTGCCGTTCCACCGACTCCACAGCAGATTCCGTTCTGGCATCGGAGGCGACGACGGCCGGGCGAGCCGGCTGACTGGCAGCAGGCTCCTGCACCGGGCTGCTCGGCGCGGCCTCGACGCTCGGATGGGCGGGCGGTGCCGCGGGCGCATGCGGCACTTCGGCCATCGTCGCGGTCGGTTCCTGCGCCGATGCCTCGATGGGAGCGGCGGAAGGAGCGGGCTGCACCTGCGGCTCGCTGGCAGCGGGACGGCCTTCACCCTGGGCGGCGGTCTGTTCGGCGGCGTACTGCTCTGGGGTGAGCTCGGCGGCCGGGGGAGGGGGCGGCGGGGTCGCCTTCTTGGCCCTGCCCAGGGTGCGACCGGCGCGGCGGGCCGGGGGCTTCAGCCTCTCGTTCTTGTCGGTCATGCCTCGGTCAGCTCCTTCATCAGCTGGGCGTACTCACTCAGTTCGGTGGGGATCTCGCCGAAGGCCTCCATGTAGTGCACCCAGGAGTGGATGACGGTCTCGGCGAGCGGGAAGGGCTCGTCGCGGTCCGGGCCGATGCCTTCGCCCTGGGCGGGCTCCAGGAGCTTGTCCTTTGCGGTGCGGGGCAGGCTGGTGCGGTCGTCGGCCTTCACGAGGACCACGTGGGCGGTGACGTCGCGGGTGTTGCGGGCGGCGGCGCGCTCGGCCTCGTCGAAGGTGGCCACGAGCTTGCGGCGCTCGATCTTGGTGGGGGCGACCGGGACGAGCAGCCGGTTCGCCTCGGTGACGGCCTCGTGGAAGATGCGGGCGCTGCCGCCGCCGGCGTCGACCACGATCGCGCCGAACTCGGCGCGCTTGGCGCGGATGTGCTCGGCGATGTCGTCGAACGGATAGCGCTCGACCACCAGGTTTGCGGGGATCTCGTATCCCTCGGCCTGGGCGACCTTGAACCAGTCGTAGGCGGACTGGCTGGTCGCGTCGGCGTCCAGCAGCAGCGTCGGCAGGTCGAGGACGACCGAGTAGTAGAGGGCGATGAACCAGGCGGAGGTGGTCTTTCCGGTGCCGCCCTTGAGCATGCCGACGACGATCACGAAGGCGTCCCAGGCGCGGGCTGTGGCCGCCGCCAGGGTCTTGATACGGGTGTTCTCGTTCACGTGTGCTTGATCTCCTGAAAGTGGAAGGGGTGTTGTCTCATGCGGTTCGGTGACAGTGCTGCGCGGTAGGCACGCCTCCGCGCGGACGGGGCGGTGCCCGTGCCCCGTGGTCGCAGCCGGGAGGGCCTTCGGGCAGAGTCCGCAGCTGAGGGACACTGTGGGCGGAGCGATCGAGACCTTTGTCTGGCGCGCTCATGGCCGTTTCCCCTCACGAGGACCAGGGCAGTGGCGGTGCTGGGGCCGCATGGGCGTGCCTGCCTGGTGCAGGAGCCGGTAGACCGTGGCCACGGAGTAGTTGCACTCCTCAGCAAGCTCCGGGACCGCGGCGCCCTCCTCGTACCGCGCCCGCAGAGACAGCGCGACCTTCTGCCGTTCAGCGGCCCTCGCCGCAGAGCGCATCCGCAGCGTCTGCTGCGTGGTGCGCACGGTGCCGCCGGCTTCGATCAGCAGGCGCCGGGCAGCACGCCTCGTCCCTCCCGCAGCCGCGGCGAGTTCGGTGAGCGTCGCGCCGTGCTGCTCGTACAGGGTGCGCAGCCGGGCCGCGAGACGCCGGCGCGCTTGCGGGTCCTGGCGCATCCTTCGGGTCTGCCACGACATGCGCATCACGGTCCCGGCATCGTGCAGCCGGTTGAGGACCGTGCCGTACGACAGGCCGCTGGCGGCGACCAGTTCGTCGACCGTCGCACCGGCCTCGTATCGCTTGCGCAAGGCCTCCGGGGTCACCGGCTGGCTCTGGGCAGGGTTGGTTGGAGGGTGTTGTGGGGTCATGCGGCGGAGTTCCATTCGCTGAGGGCTTCGGCATGGGCGGCGGCCAGCTCGTCGTAACTGCGCTGGTCGGCAGGGGTGATGAGGATCAGGCGGCCGTCGGTGGCGATCCGCCAGTCGGCGGCCGGACGACCTGTGACGGGGTCGAGGACGCGCCCGTCCGGGGCGTGCCACGCGGGCGGGATCTCGTCGGGGCGCGGCGCGGGGACCAGCACTCGGCGGCCGTCGCGGACGATCACCACGGCCTGGCTGCGGTGCTCCGCGAGCCGGTCCAGCGCCTCTCGGTAGGCCGCACGCTCGACCGCGTGCAGGGCCTTCCGCCGGGCCGCGACGCCTGCGGTGCCGTGGTGCTCGGCGACCTTGTCCCAGCCCTGTGCCGACGCTGCGGCGAGGCCGGTATCCGCGCCCGGGCGGCCGTCACCGAAGCCCTCCAGGGCACGTGGCGCCAGGGCCCAGGTCTCCCCGGTGTGCTGGACGAGGCCGTGGCTGGCGAGGCGGCGCAGGGTCCTATAGGTGGTGGCGCGGGAGACCGAGGAGGTACCGACGAGTTCGGCGACCGTCTGGTGGGGGCGTTGGTGCAGTGCGCTGATGAGCATGAGGGCGGCGCTGCCGAGGCCGTGGTGGGCGAAGGCGTCGTGGCCCATCAGCCGGCCGAGGACGGTGGAGTCGATGTCGGCCACGGTGGCTGTCTCAGGGGTGGTCCACTCCTCAAGTGCCGGGTCGGGGGGGTACTGAGTGGTCCGGAAACGAGACAGCGAAGCGGGGGCGCCGTGACTGGGGGCGCTGCCGTAGTTGAGGTACCAGGTGGAGCCCTCCCGGCCGTGGCCGACCCGCAGTCGGCGTAGCCAGCCCTGCGGTTTCAGGACGGTCTCGTAGACGGCCCGCAGCGTCGTGCGGGAGATGCCCGCTTCCTCGGCGGTCTGCCGCTCACTGGCATGGTGCAGGGGGCCGCCTGCCATCTCGGCGAAGTTCAGGTGCGCGCGCAGCACCCGCAGCGCGGTCCGTCCGCGCTCCCCGCGCCAGGGCGTGGTCTCGATGCGGTCGCGCAGCGCGGCGAGGACTTCGTACACGTCGTGCCGCGACCCCAGCGCCCTGGTGGTGCTGACCGCTTCCGAGGCGCTGGCCCAGACCCGGCGGACGTAGTCCAGGGCACGCGACTGCCCGGACCGTAGCGCGATGTGCCGGACGTGCCGTCCGCCCTCGTGCTCGGGGTGCAGCAGGAGCTGCGTGAGCTGGTCGACGGTGCCGCCGGCGCGGGCCACGTGGCAGGCGATGGCCGCGGTGATCCGGTGCCCGTGCTCGGCCACGCCTTGCCGGTCTGCGCGCAGGGCCACGCTCCGGCCGTCGGGGGCGAGTCGGCTGTAACTGCCGGTGGCGTAGCGGCCGGTGAGGTCGCCGAGCAAAATGAGATCGGTCGCGGCCGACGGCAGTCGGGCGTATTCCAAAAGGCCGTGGAATTGGGTGGAGTGTCGTTGAAAGAGGGCTTGATGGGTGCTTTCTGGCACGGTGGGGTCGTCTCGCAAGAACGTGGACGCCACCCAGGCCCGCTAAAACCACGGGTGGTGTCCGGAACCGACCTCCATCGGCGCCAGAAAGGTCTCCAGAATGGCCGTCCTGGAAGCCCTCGTATGCCTGGCCCCGAGTGGAGG
>NZ_JBQQCE010000623.1:0-4461 GCF_052245645.1 Streptomyces sp. KR55
GGAGCGGGTGGCGGCGGCATGGCGGGGTCTTCAACTGCCGTCGCGTTGGCGGGCCGAGGAGCCGGCCGAGGACATACCGGAGCTGTTCGCGGCGCGGTTCGACCTGCCCTCCGGTGCCGAGGTCCGGCCGGTGCAGGAGGCGGCGGTGCGGCTGGCGCGGGCGATGCCGGAGCCGGGGCTGCTGGTGATCGAGGCGCCGATGGGCGAGGGCAAGACGGAGGCCGCGCTGGCGGCTGCGGAGATCCTGGCGGCCCGTTCGGGGGCGGGTGGGGTGTTCTTCGCCCTGCCGACGATGGCCACGGGCAATGCGATGTTCCCGCGGCTGTTGGACTGGCTGGAGCGGCTGCCAGCCGAGGAGGGCGTACGGCTGTCGGTGCTGTTGGCGCATTCCAAGGCTGCGTTGAACGAGGACTTCGCGGGACTGCTGCGTGCGGGTGCGCAGCGGATCGCGGCCGTGGGGCTCGACGAGGGCGACCGGCCGTCGCGTCCGGGGCAGGAGGGGAGGGCGGCGTCGGCGGAGCTGGTGGCGCACTCCTGGCTGCGTGGCCGGAAGAAGGCGATGCTTTCGTCGTTCGTTGCGGGCACCGTGGACCAGCTGTTGTTCGCGGGCCTGAAGAGCAGGCACCTGGCGCTGCGGCATCTTGCGGCGGCGGGCAAGGTCGTGATCATCGACGAGGCGCACGCCTACGACACGTATATGAGCACGTATCTGGATCGGGTGCTGTCGTGGCTGGGTGCCTACCGGGTGCCGGTGGTGGTGCTGTCGGCGACGCTGCCCGCGGCGCGGCGGCGGCAGCTCGCCGAGGCGTACGCGGGTGAGAGCGCGGCCGGTGACGTCGAGGGGTTCGACGCGGTGGAGGAGGCGGAGGCGTATCCGCTGCTGACGGCCGTGGCTCCGGAGTCGTTGCCCGTACTTGAGGCGCCCTCCTCGTCCGGTCGTGGTGGTGAGGTGCGACTCGAACGCCTGGAGGACGACCTGGGTGTGCTCGCGGACCGGCTGGAGGCCGAGCTGGTGGACGGCGGGTGCGCCCTGGTGGTGCGCAACACCGTCCGGCGGGTGCTGGAGACGGCCCGGGTGCTGCGCGAACGGTTCGGCGAGGGCGCGGTCACGGTCGCCCACTCGTGTTTCATCGACGTGGACCGGATCGCGAAGGACGCAGCGCTGCTGTCACGGTTCGGTCCGCCGGGCAAGGCAAAGGAGCGGCCGACGCAACCGCACATCGTGGTCGCCAGCCAGGTCGCCGAGCAGTCCCTGGACGTCGACTTCGACCTGCTGGTCAGCGATCTGTGCCCGGTGGACCTGCTGCTGCAGCGGGTGGGGCGCCTGCACCGGCACCAGCGCGGCGATGGCCAGGCGGACCGCCCGCCGCAGCTGCGCACGGCACGCTGCCTGCTCACCGGCGTGGACTGGGCAGGAGCGGTTCCGGTCCCTGTGCGCGGCTCGGTCGCCGTCTACGGGGAGTACCCGCTGCTGCGCTCGGCCGCCGTCCTGCTGGACCACCTGGACGGCGACGCACTGCCGGTGCGGCTGCCGCAGGACATCAGCCCGCTCGTCCAGGGCGCGTACGCGGACGGGGCTACCGCGCCTGCGAGTTGGGCGGAGGCGCTGGCTCGGGCACGGCAGCGTTACGAGGACTTCCGTCGGGACCAGGCCGAGCGGGCCGCCGTGTTCCGGCTGGATCCGGTGGGGCGGCCCGGACGGCCCCTGATCGGCTGGGTCACCGCGGGGGTGGGCGACGCGGACGACACCCGCGCCGGGCGCGCCCAAGTCCGGGACGGCCGGGAGAGCCTGGAGGTCGTCGTGGTGCAGCGGCGTGCCGATGGCACGCTGGCCACCGTCGACTGGATCGAGCCCGGCAAGGCCGGACTGGAGCTGCCCGAGGACCGGGCGCCCGATGCGCGGGCGGCGAAGGCCGCGGCGGCCTGCGGGCTGCGCCTGCCGTACCAGTTCTCCTTCCCCTAGGTGCTGGACCGCGCCATCGCGGAGCTGGAGCAGTTCTGCCCGCAGGCCTGGCAGGGCAAGGAAAGCCACTGGCTGGCGGGCGAGTTGGTCCTCGTCCTCGACGCCGATTGTCAGACCCGTCTGGCAGGGTTCCAACTCCGCTACAGCGACGTGGACGGACTTGAGGTGACGCGTGACTGACACCAGAAGCACCAGCGGCGGCCCGCCGTCGTTCGACCTGACCTCCGAGCCGTGGATCCCGGTGCTCCGCCGCCGGGACGGCCGGCAGGACGAGCTGTCCTTGGGCGAGGTGTTCGCCCAGGCCTCGGACTTGGCGCGGATCATCGGGGATGTGCCCACGCAGGAGTTCGCACTGCTGCGACTGCTGCTGGCGATCGCACACGACGCCCTCGACGGGCCGCGGGACGCCGACCAGTGGGCCGAGTGGTGGGAGGACGAGGACTGCTTCGCCTCGGTGCCCTCCTACCTGGACGCACACCGGGAGCGGTTCGACCTGCTCCACCCGGTCGCGCCGTTCTTCCAGGTGGCCGGTCTGCGTACGCCCCGCGACGAGGTGTTCTCGCTGAACCGTATCGTCGCCGACGTCCCCAACGGCGAGCCGTTCTTCACCTCCCGCATGCCGTCCGTCGAACGGCTCGGCTTCGCCGAGGCCGCCCGCTGGGTGGTGCACACCCACGCCTACGACACCTCCGGCATCAAGACCGGCGTGGTGGGCGACAGCCGGGCCAAGAACGGCAAGGTGTACCCGCTGGGGGTGGGCTGGGCGGGCAATCTGGGCGGGGTTTTCGCTGAAGGGGACACACTGCGCGAGACGCTGTTGCTCAATCTGGTCGCCCGCCACACCAACAGGCACCGTTCCGACCCGGATGACCGACCGGCCTGGCGGCGCGAACCCTGCGGCCCGGGCCCTGCCCCCGAGCGGCGGCCATCAGGCGTCCGGGACCTGTACACCTGGCAGGGGCGCAGGTTGCGGCTGCACTTCGACAGCGCCGGCGTGTACGGAGTGGTGCTCACCTACGGTGATCCACTGCCTCTGCACAATCTGCACGAGCGTGAGCCCATGACCGTATGGCGGCGCAGTGAGGCCCAGGAGAAGAAGCTCGGCGAGCCACAGGTCTACATGCCCAAGGGGCACCACCCCGAGCGTGCGGTGTGGCGTGGCCTGTCCTCGCTGCTCGCCGAGCGGCCAACCGCGTCGCAGACCGCCGAGGCAGCCCCGGAGCTCGGCGCCGGGGTCCTGGAGTGGATGGCCCAGCTTGCGACGGCGGAAGGGTTTCTGCCGCGCGGGACCCGCTTCCGGGCCCGGATCGTGGGCGCCATCTACGGCACCCAGCAGTCCGTGATCGACGAGATCGTCAACGACCGGCTGTCCATGGCCGTGGTCTTGCTGAACCGTCAGGACCGCCGGTACGCGCAGCAGGCGGTCAGCGCGGTGGCCGACGCCGACGAGGCAGTGACCGTTCTCGGCGACCTGGCCGTCGACCTCGCTCGTGCCGCCGGCGCAGCCACCGACGGGCCTCGCAGCAGGGCCCGCGAGCAGGGCTACGACGCCCTGGACGCCCCGTACCGGTCCTGGCTCCAGGACCTGGGCGGCGCCACCGACCCCGAGGAGCACCGTGCCCGGTGGCGGGCCGACGCCCACTGCATCATCCGCCGCATCGGCGAGCAACTGATCGCGGGCGCGGGAGACGCCGCATGGCAGGGCCGCACCATCACCATCGGCAAGGGCAACTTCTGGCTCAACTCCGCCTACGCCGAGCGGTCGTTCCAGTACCGGCTCGGCAAGGTCCTCGGTCAGCCGGACAGTCCCAAGGCCGACGCAGCCGCCCCGGATCCCAAGGACGACGGTCCTGCGGAGCCGGGACCCGAAACCCCCGCAGCAGAAGCAGAAAGGGCCCTGGCATGACCACCGCCACCGACGCGAAGCCCATGGCCGAGCGCGTCAAGGATCTTGTCGCTGACGAGATCGGCCCGCTGCAGCGCGAGCTTCTCCGCGACAACCCCAAGGCCGTGGCGACGCTTGCCAGGCTGCGCCGCGGGGCGGGCAAACAGCCGCACCAGGTCCCCGACCTGCTCGGACTGATCGACACAGGACCTCTGTACGACGACAAGGCCTCGGACGGGCGGCCGCCCGGGGAGGAGTCGCTGACCCGCGCCGAGGACGCCGTACACGTTGCGATGACCCTGTGGGCCTTGCACCAGCAGTCCCGCGGTACCGGCATGCACCGGCCCCACCGTACGGACGCACCGTGCGGGCTGGGAGCCGCGGTGCGCCGGCTGATGGCCGAGAGGGACGCCGGCGACGCCGTCCTGAAGCGGTTCGTCCGCATCGGCACCGCACCAGATCTCCCGGCACTCGCACGACGTCTGCGGGAGATCGTCCTGCTGCTGCGCGACGAGGACATTCCCCTCGACTATGCGCTCCTCGCCCGGCAGCTCTACCAGTGGCAGTGGCCCGGAGGCCCCGAGACCGTCCGCCGGGCCACTGCCACTGGTAG
>NZ_JBQQCE010000624.1:0-4454 GCF_052245645.1 Streptomyces sp. KR55
GGCGGGGACGTCGTCCGGTACGGGCGTCACGGCGGCGGCGGGGACGACGTACCGCGTCTGGTGCGGGTAGAGGCAGAAGACGGTACGGCCGACCAGGTGTGCCGGTCCCTCCTCCACGAGGCCGACGTTGAGGTAGCCGTACTTGACCGGGCCGGGGAAGTCGCCCTCCTGGAACGGCGCCCGCATGGCCGCGTACTGGCTCTCCGGCACCCCGCCGCGGAAGACCAGCGTCTCCGTGCCGCGGCTCACTCCGGACCACAGGCTGCGGACCAGCACCTCGTCCTCGGCGGGATCCGGAAGGTCCACGTCCCGTATCTCGCCCTGACCTGGCGAGCGGAGCCAGAACGCACGTGCGGTGCGGGTCATCGGCGGGTCCTCCTGAACGATCGGGAAGTTGTTCACGTACCGAGGTGTGCACAGGCCGCGCACAGTACGCGGCGTTGATCGACTCTGTCACACGGCCGGAGGATGTTCGGTGGCCCTGAACAACACTTACGACGCGAGGCTGGTCCAGCAGGAGACGGCCCTGGGCGCGGGCCTGCAGGTCCTGTTGCTGGTCCTGCTGGGCACGGCGATCGGCATGGGACCGGCGGGCTGGCTGACCGGCCTCGCCTTCGCGATCGCCACCTGGGCGGTGCTCTCGCGGGCCCTGCACCGGTCACGGCTGCGGTCCTTCGGCCCGGCCAACCGGGTCACGCTCGGGCGCGCGATCCTGGTCGGCGCGGTGACCGCGCTGGTCGCGGACTCCTTCCAGAGCTCGCCGCCGGTCACGCTGTTCGTCGGCCTGACGGCGGTGGCGCTCATCCTGGACGGCGTGGACGGCAAGGTCGCCCGGCGCACGGGCACGTCGTCGGCGCTGGGGGCGCGGTTCGACATGGAGGTCGACGCGTTTCTGATCCTGGTGCTGAGTGTGTACGTGTCGATGTCGCTGGGTCCGTGGGTGCTGCTGATCGGCGGCATGCGGTACGTCTTCGTCGCCGCCGCACGTGTCCTGCCGTGGCTCAACGCCCCACTGCCGCCGAGCACGGCCCGCAAGACGGTGGCCGCGCTGCAGGGCGTGCTCCTGCTGCTCGCCGCCGCGGACCTGCTGCCCCTCCTGGCGAACGCGGGAGTGGTGGCGGTGGCGCTGACTCTCCTGGTGTGGTCGTTCGGACGGGACGTGCTGTGGCTGTGGCGGACATCGCGGGGCCGGCGGGACGCGGCCTGCGGGGCCGTGGAGGCTACGGGCGCGGTGACGCTCACCGAGACGCGTGCACGCGTCGAGACCACTGCACACGCGACCACCAAGGAAGCCTCCCCCCTCGACGTTTCCGAGAAGGTGCTGGAGTCCGTCGCCGGGTGACGGCCGTTGTTCAGGTGGCCCGGCGCGGCAGCAGCCAGACCGCCGCTGCCGGGATGGCAGCGAGCGCCAGCCACGGCACGGCCGACGGCAGACCCGCGTCGAGCAGTGAGCCGGTGGCCGCGCTGCCGATCAGGACGATCAGGCCGGAGACCGAGGACAGCGCCCCGGTGTACAGACCGAGCCGGCCGTCCTCCGCGAGGTCCGGTACCCAGGCCCGGGCCGCGGGCGCGACGAGCATCTGCCCGACGGTGAGCAGCACGACGAACCCGGCCGCGGGCACCAGCCCCGCCGTACCGCTCCACCCGGCGGGCCGCGCCACCGCGACGACGGTGAACCCGGCGGCGATCAGCAGCAGTCCGGCCGCCACGGAGCGGCGCAGGGCGAGCCGGTCGCCCACCCAGCGAGTGACGGGCAGTTGGGCGGTCACGACCAACAGCGAGGACAGCGCGAACAGCCAGGCCAACGGCGCCTGCGAACCCGTAGCGCGCTCCACCTCGTCGGGCAGGGCGAGATAGAGCTGGTTGTACGCCAGGAGATAGGCACCGTAGGCGCAGCACAGCGCCAGGAAGCGCCGGTTGCGCAGCAGCGCCCGAAGCCCGCCCTTCGCCCGGACGCGCTCCCGCCCGGGGATGCGCTGCGGCAGCAGCCACGCGTGCCCGGCGAGGACCAGCACGAAGACCCCCGCACCGGCGAGACACGCCGTGCGGAAGTCCACCGCGAGCAGCAGCGCGCCGAGCAGCGGGCCGACGAACGCACCGGCCTGACCGGCCACGGTGAACAGCGCCAGCACCCAGGTGCGCGAGCCCCCGCTCTCCTCCTCCCACAGCACCGCCTGCCGGGCGACCTCCGATTCCACGGCGGGCGAGAACAGCGCGGCGGCGAAGCCGATCAGCAGGACCGCGCCGATCACCGACCAGGTCTGTTCGGCGTGTCCGAGCCAGGCGAACCCGGCGATGCGCAGCGCGCAGCCGGCGAGCACGACCGGCCGGATGCCGTACCGGTCGGCGAGCGCCCCGCCGACCACGAACAGCCCCTGCTGGCTGAAGGTCCTGAGCCCGAGCACGAAGCCGACCAGCCAGCCCGCCATGCCGATGGCCTGCCCGAGGTGTTCGGACAGGAAGGGCAGGACGGCGTAGAAGCCGATGTTGAAGGCGAGTTGGGTGAGGATCAGCAGTCGCAGGAGTGGCGACAGGCGGGTGCGTTCCGCTGACCGTCGAACGCGGGAGGCGGACAGGGTGGTCATCGGGTCTCCGTTCCGGCGGCGGCCAACTCCTTGGTGACCCGCCGCCGTTCGGCGCCGACTGCGGCCATACGGCGGTCCGCCCGCCGGGGTCGCCATCGCACTCCTCCCCCAGCCTTCGGCCGGGGGGACCCCCATCTCGCTCCGCTCGCCGCGGTCACCGCGAGCGCGCCGAGAAGGGCGAGGACGGCGGCGGGGGTGAGGACGGCCCAGGGGGCGCGTTCGGCGTAGGGCTGGTTCTCGGCGAGCAGCAGGCCCCACTCCGGGGACGGCGGCTGGGCGCCGAGGCCGAGGAAGGCGAGGGAGGCCAGGGAGAGTGCGACGCCGGGCAGCCGCAGCAGGGCATGGCGGGTGACGGACGGCAGGACCGCGGGCAGCAGTTCGTGGCGCAGCAGGTACCAGCGGCCGGCGCCCAGCGCACGGGTGGCGGTGATGTGCACGGCGGCGCGTTCCTGGAGCAGCAGCGAGGAGGTGTGCGCGGCGAGCGGCGCCCAGGCGACGGCGCTCACCGCGAGCGCGGGCGTGACCGTTCCGCGGCCCACCACGGCGGTGACGAGGAGGGCGCCCAGGACGGCCGGTACGGCGTTGACGGTGTCGACGAGGGGCCCGGAAAGGCGGGGCACCAGCCCGAGCAGCACGCCGGTGAGCAGGGCGACGGCGGTGATGGCGAGGGCGAGCAGCAGGGTGTCCAGGGCGCCGTGACCGATCCGGGCGAGCATGTCCCGGCCCAGCGAGTCGGTGCCGAACGGGTGTGTCAAAGACGGCGGTTGGAGGCGCTCGGTGGTGTCCAGGGCGAGCGGGTCGCGGGGCAGTCCGGCGGCGATGACGCCGAGCAGTACGGCGGCGTGGACGAGGGGCAGGATGCGGCGCGCGGGCGGGGTGGGCCGGTGCAGGGTGGGCAGGGCACCGTCGCGCAGGGCGGGTCCGATCAGCAGTCGCGCGGCGAGCCGGGCCAGTCCGGTGGCCGCCGCCGCGACCAGCAGAAGGGCCAGGGTGCCGGCCTGGAGGACGGGCAGGTCCTGGGCGAGGGCGGCCTGGAGGGTGATGCGGCCGAGGCCGGGAATGTCGAAGATCTGCTCCACGGCGACGGCACCGCCGGTGAGGCCGACGACGAACAGCCCGGCGTTCGGCAGCAGCGCGGGCACACACCGGCGCACCGCCTGACGTGCGATGCTCCGCCCCGGCAGCCCGCGCGCCGCCGCTGCCAGCGCCCACGGCTCGGCGAAGGCACCGGGCAGCAGATCGTCGAGCATCCGCCCGAGCACGGCCCCGGCGGGCACCCCGAGGGCCAGGCCGGGCAACACCGTCCACTCGGGCCCATACCAGCCGAGCGCGGGCAGCCACCCGAGCTGCACTCCTACGACGGTGGCGAGCACGGACGCGGCGAGGAACTCGGGTAGCGCGGCAAGGACCGCCGACCCGCTGCCGCCCGCCCGGCGCCCACCGAGCCGGCGGCGCGAACCGAGCCACAGGGTGCGGGCGCACACAAGCCCGGCGGTGACCGCCGCGACGACCAGGGCCACCGCCGTCAGCAACAGGGACACACCGAGCGCCTCGAGCACGGCGGGCATGACCTCGCTACCGGACAGCCAGGACCGCCCGGCGTCCCCCCGCGGCAACCCCGCCAGCCACTGCCCGAGCAGGTGCAACGGACCGGCGTCGAGCCCGAGTTGCGCGCGGATGTCCGCCAGCACCTCGGGCGTGGGCTCACGGTCGACCGAGCGCGCCTTGAGCACGGTGAGCGCCGGGTCGGTGTGCGCGAGCCACGGCAGCAGGCCGATGGCGCACACGAGGGCGGCGGCGAGGGCGACCCGCCACAGCAGCGTGACCGCCCGTCGGTGGTGGTGCATCGTTCAGCGCCGCGTCCCCGTG
>NZ_JBQQCE010000625.1:0-4453 GCF_052245645.1 Streptomyces sp. KR55
TCCCGCCGTACCGGCCGTGGGCCGTATCGGCGGCATGGACGTGCTGCGTGAGCCCGGCACCACCACCCCCGACGTGCTGCTGGTCTCCGTCGGCGCCCTCGCGCCGATGTGCCTGGAGATCGCCGCGCTTCTCGACAAGCAGGGCATCTCCACCACCGTCGTCGACCCGCGCTGGGTCAAGCCGGTCGACGAGGCGATGGTCCCGCTCGCCGAGCGGCACCGCGTGGTCGTCACCGTCGAGGACAACTCCCGGGTCGGCGGCGTCGGATCGGCCGTCGCGCAGACCCTGCGGGACGCGGGCGTCGACGTCCCGCTGCGGGACTTCGGCATCCCGCCGCGCTTCCTCGACCACGCCTCCCGCGCCGAGGTCATGGCGGAGATCGGGCTCACCGCCCCGGACATCGCCCGCCAGGTCACCGGGCTGGTCGCCAGGCTCGACGGACGCTACGAGCGGTCCGCGGCCGACGAGATCGAGGCCGCACGCGACTGAAACCCCTTGAATGGGCCGGTTGCACCACGGTGAAGTGGTGAAACCGGCCCATCAGCGTGAAACTGCTCACGCCGGGGCATACGCGCACTACGCCCCCTCTCGATCATGTCGAGGCCGACAAGCGTGGGAGGTATGCCGTGAGCAGCACCCTCTTCCGGACGAAGAAGGTCGAGCAGTCGATCCTCGATACCGAGGAACCCGAGCACGCGCTCAAGAAAACCCTGTCCGCCCTGGACCTGACGGTCTTCGGCGTCGGCGTCATCATCGGCACCGGCATCTTCGTCCTCACCGGCGCGGCCGCGAAGACCCACGCCGGACCGGCCGTGGCGCTGGCCTTCGTGGTGGCCGGCGTCGTCTGCGCCCTGGCCGCGCTGTGCTACGCGGAGTTCGCCTCCACCGTCCCGGTGGCCGGCTCCGCGTACACCTTCTCGTACGCCTCCCTGGGCGAACTGCCCGCCTGGATCATCGGCTGGGACCTCGTCCTGGAGTTCGCGCTGGGCACGGCGGTGGTGGCCGTCGGCTGGTCCGGCTACATCGCCTCGCTGATGGACAACGTGGGCTGGCACATGCCCGAGGCGCTCGGGACCCGTCAGGGCGCCGAAGGCTTCGGCTTCGACATCCTCGCCGCCGCCCTGGTGCTCGTCCTCACCGTGATCCTGGTGCTCGGCATGAAGCTGTCCGCGCGCGTCACCTCGCTCGTCGTCGCCATCAAGGTGACCGTCGTCCTGGTCGTGATCATCGCGGGTGCCTTCTTCATCACGGCCGACAACTACAAACCGTTCATTCCCGAGGCGCAGCCCCAGGAGGCGGGGAGGAGCCTGGAGTCGCCGCTCATCCAGCTGATGTTCGGCTGGGCGCCGTCCGACTTCGGCGTGATGGGCATCTTCACCGCCGCCTCGGTCGTCTTCTTCGCGTTCATCGGCTTCGACGTCGTGGCCACCGCCGCCGAGGAGACCAGGAACCCGCAGCGCGATATGCCCCGCGGCATCCTCGGCTCCCTGTTCATCTGCACCGCGCTCTACGTCCTGGTGTCGATCGTCGTCACCGGTATGCAGCACTACAGCCGGCTGTCGGTGGACGCCCCGCTCGCCGACGCGTTCAAGGCCACCGGGCACCCCTGGTACGCGGGCTTCATCAGCTTCGGCGCCGCCGTCGGCCTGACCACCGTCTGCATGATCCTGCTGCTCGGCCAGACCCGGGTGTTCTTCGCGATGAGCCGGGACGGCCTGCTGCCCCGCTTCTTCTCCCGCGTCCACCCGCGGTTCAAGACCCCGCACCGGCCGACCATCCTGCTCGGCGTCCTCATCGCGATCCTCGCCGGATTCACGCCCCTGCAGGAACTCGCCGCGCTGGTGAACATCGGCACCCTGTTCGCCTTCGTGGTCGTCGCTCTGGGCGTGATCATCCTCCGTAGGACCCGCCCCGACCTGCACCGCGCCTTCCGCACCCCCTGGGTGCCCGTGCTCCCGATCGTGTCCGTGCTGGCCTCCCTGTGGCTGATGCTGAACCTGTCCGCCGAGACCTGGGTGCGGTTCGCCATCTGGATGGCGGTCGGCTTCGTCGTCTACTTCCTCTACGGCCGCTCCCACAGCCGTCTCGGACGCCACGAGGAGACCACCGTCGCCGAGGTGATGAAACCGGCCCGCGGCGACGAGGAGTGACCGTCGCAGTTTGAGGCCCTGGCCCCGTATGTCCTGTTTCAGTGGGGCATACGGGGCCGGATAGCGTACGGCGTATGCGCGCCGAGTCCCTCGCCCCGCCACGCTCCGTGTCCGCACCGGGGGAGAAGCACGGCTACTGGACCAGGCTGCTGCCCCTGCTGGCCGGGCTGGCCTGTCTCACCCGGGCCCCCTCCTTCGTCCGGCCGCTGTGGAATCCCGACGAGGGCTATCTCGCCGTACAGGCGCGGATGCTGGCGCACGGGGGAGGGCTGTACGAGACGGTCGTGGACCGCAAGCCGCCGCTCGTGCCGTGGCTGTACGAGGGCATGTTCGCGGTCGCCGGATCCGAGTCGCTCACGCCGGTCAGGGTGCTGGCGGTGCTGGCCCACCTGCTCACCGCCGTCCTGCTCGCCTCGCACGCCCGGCGCCGCTGGGGCGACCGCGCCGGCCGCATCGCCGGATTGCTGTACCTGCCGGCCTCCGTGGGGCTCAACCCCGAGGACGCGCAGGCCGCCGGCTTCGAGGTGTTCATACTGCCCTGCACGGCCGCCGCGATGTGGTGCGCGGACCGCCGCCACTGGGGAGCCGCGGGGGTGGCCGTCGCCTGTGCCTTCCTCACCAAGCAGACCGGGGCGGCCGTACTGCTGCCGGTGATGTGGCTGTGCATCCGTGCGGGCGGGGGCTCGCGGGGAGGGCTGTTGCGGCTGGGTGCGGGGGCCGTGCTGCCGGTACTGGGTGCGGCCCTGGTCACCGACCCGGCCGGCTTCCTCTTCTGGACGGTCACCGGATCGGGGGCGTACGCCTCCTTCACGGGCTCCGAACTCCACGTACTGGGCCGGGCCCTGGCCAACACCGCGATCCTGGCCGTGGGATGCGCGGGCCTGATCCCGCCGGTCGTGCGGGTGCTGCGCATCGCCCGCACCGGCGCCGCCGACCTGTGGCTGTGGTTCGCCGCGTCGGCTGGGGCGGTGCTGGCCGGCTTCCATTTCTTCGGCCACTACTACCTGCAACTCCTGCCGCCGCTGGTCCTGTTGGCGACGGCCGCGCTGCACATCCTGCCCCGCGAACGCCTGATCGCCGCCGTCCTCACCTCGGCCTGCTGCTGCACCCTCTTCCTGGCCTGGGGCCTGCTGGCCCCCCGCGCCGAACTCGCCCACGCCCAGCACCTCGCAGACGCCACCGCCCGCCGCACCGACCCCGGCGACCGCGTCCTGATCTGGGGCATGCACCCGGAGACGTACTGGCTCGCCGACCGCACCCCCGCCAGCCGCTACCTCACCGCCGGCCTCCTCACCAACTACAGTGGCGGCCGCAACGGCCCCCAGGTCGGCGAGAAACACGCCATAGAGGGAGCCTGGCCGACCTTCCGCGCCGAGTTGGCGGCACATCCCCCCGCCCTGATCATCGACGACTCCCGAGGCAAGCCGTACGCACCGGAACGCCTGCCGAGCCTACGACGGTTGCTGTCGGCGGGATATGAGGAGGTGGGGGAGGTGGAGGGGGCGGTGCTGTATGCCCGAGTGGGTTAGCTGCGAGCAGCCGTGCCGCACGTAGCCGCGGGCAATCGTGCCTCCCCCAGTGCCTTAAGGGCCTGGGGGGACCCCCAGGGCGGCACGGGTGGGCGCAGCGGCACCCGGCAACGCCGGGCTACGCCACCCTTGCGTCCACACCAACCCCGCTCACCTCACAGCCCGCGGCCCCACGACCTCCGCCCCCAACTCCCCGACCCGCCCCCGCAGTTCCCGGTCCGCCGTGACGACCAGGCAGCGCCGCTCACCGACCTCGGCAACAAGCTCGACAATACGGTCGTCCCCACTGCCGGGCGCCGCCTCCACCCGTACCCCGGGCACCGACTCCACACCGCGCGCCGCGCCCTCCACCACAAGGACGATGTCCACAGGCTCCGCCCGCCCCGGCACCCCATCCGCCGCCAGCCGATCCCGCAACCGCTCCGCCGCCCCGCGCCGGTCCCGCCACCAGCCATCAGGCACCGAACCGACCACGTTGGCAGCGTCGACGATGACCAGGAGTGGCGCACTCATGCCACCCAGGGTCGCACGAGCCGCCGAGAGGGAACCCGGCAGACCCGATTAAAGTAGGGGCGTGTCAATGGTCCGTGCAGTGAACGGCGACTGGCTCATACGCGGCCGTGACGGGCGGCTCAGCGCCTACGCCCCGAATGACGAGGCCGTGTGGTGCTGGGCCGAGCGCCATCCGGGCGGCGCCTGGCTGCCCTCCCGCAAGGTGGGCGGAGACCAACGTCTGCACCCCGGGCTCGCCGTGGGCCAGGGCGCCGACGGAT
>NZ_JBQQCE010000626.1:0-4427 GCF_052245645.1 Streptomyces sp. KR55
GGCGCATGGCGGGGCGTACGCGTTGCGCGGGTCGGCGGCGGCGTGGTCGGTTGTCGGTGCGGCCGGCGAGTTCGTAGAGGTATTGCTGTTGGTCGTCGTCGAGGTGCAGGGCGCGGGCGAGGGTGGCAAGGACGGGGGCGGAGGCGCGGACGCGGCCCTGTTCGAGGCGGGTGTAGTAGTCCACGCTGATCGCGGCGAGCTGGGCGACCTCCTCGCGGCGCAGTCCCGTGACCCGGCGCGCTGAGTCCGTCTCCGGCAGGCCGCACTCGCGCGGATCCAGCTGCGCCCGACGGGCCCTGAGAAAGGCACCGAGGGCACGGGGGTCGGAGTGTGAGGTCATGGCGTCGATTCTCCTGCGGACCGCACACGCGTGAGGTGTGCCGGTGATGTCCGGTGCCGGCCGAGGGCGGCGGGACCTGGAGTCCCGCCGCCCTTCGAGGGGGTGTCAGCGGACGGTGGCGCGGGCGGCCCGCTCGATCACGTCGGCCACCAGGTGCGGGTGGGAGACGGCGACCGAGTGGGAGGCGGCGACCTCGGTGGTGTGCGCGTGGGCGCGTTTGGCCATGAAGCGCTGCACGGCGGCGGGGATGTTGAGGTCTTCGGTGGTGATGATGTCCCAGCTGGGCTTGGCCTTCCAGGCCGCGGTGGTGGCTTTCTCCTCCAGGGCGGCCTGGGCGATGGGACGCTGCTCGGCGGCCATCAGGGCGGCCTGCTGGGCGGGCACGTCGGCGGCGAACTGGTGATGGAACTTGTCCTGCTGGATGTACAGGTCGGTGGCGGTGGAGCCGTCGGCCTGCTTGTAGGTGACCGGGTCGAGGGCGCCGGGGAGGGTGGAGCCCGGGTACTTGTTGGTGAGCTCCAGGGCGCTCTCGCCGGGGGCGGGCAGGAAGGCGGCGACGTAGACCAGGGCCTTGACCTCGGGGTCGTCGGTGGCGGCCTGGCTGATGACGTTGCCGCCGTAGGAGTGGCCGACGAGAATCTTCGGGCCCTTGACGTGGTCGAGGACCGTGCGCAGGGCGGTGGCGTCGGAGGCCGGGCCGCGCAGCGGGTTGGCGGCGGCGATGACCGGGTAGCCGTCGGCGCGCAGGTCCGCGATGACGCCGTTCCAGCTGGAGCCGTCGGCGAAGGCGCCGTGCTCCAGGACGATGGTCGGCTTGGCGTGCCTGCCGGTGTCGGCGGCCTCGGCGGTCTTGGCCGCGCCGTTGGCGGTGCCGCTGAGGGCGAACGCGCCGAACGCGAGACCCGCCGTGGCCGTCGCGACCGCACCCGTCACCAGCCGCTTGCGTCCACCCTTGATGCTCACCACGACAGACCCCTCTCAGGCTTTTTCTCGGTACATGGGGCGGGCCGGCCCTGCCGGCTTTCGTCACCGCCCTGACTGGTGATGAATTTGTCATGCGACCCGTCACCTGTCAAGGTGGTGACGGAGGGGTTTCGGTCCGACGCGCGAGCCTGGACCCTGCGCGGACCGACGCGGACAGAAAGGTGAGGTGCCATGAGTGACGCCGAGGAGAGGGCGCTGCTGGCGGGTGGCTGCTTCTGGGGCATGCAGGAACTTGATCCGGGCACTGCCCGGGGTGGTGCGCACCCGGGTGGGCTACAGCGGCGACGACGACAAGCCGGAACCCACCTATCGCGACCACGGAAAGCACGCGGAGTCGATCGAGATCGTCTTCGATCCCGCGATCACCGACTACCGCACGATCCTGGAGTACTTCTTCCAGATCCACGACCCGACCACGAGGAACCGGCAGGGCAACGACATCGGCCTCAGCTACCGCTCCGCCATCTTCTACCTCGATGACGAGCAGCGCCGCATCGCGCGGGACACCATCGCCGACGTCGACGCGTCCGGGCTGTGGCCGGGACCGGTGGTGATCGAGGTGGTGCCGGCCGGCCCGTTCTGGGAGGCCGAGCCGGAGCACCAGAACTATCTCCAGCGCTACCCGGACGGGTACACCTGCCACTTCCCGCGCCCGAACTGGCGCCTGCCCAGGCGCGGCGAGTCCTGAACACCGGCGCGGCCGGGGAGGGCGATGTCCTTCCCGGCCGCGCGCCGCGGGGTCACGTCGGCGCTGAACCGTCGACCTACTTGGCCCACGGGTCCCGCACGATGATGTCGGCCAGCGCCGCCGCACAGCCGGAGAGCATCCGTTCGCCCTTCTCCGGGCTCGCTACCCGGGCGTCGCCCGCGACCCCGGACTCGGTGATCCGGTCGAAGGACACGGCCGTGTACACCGGCTCGGTGGACTCCGCGGGCAGCGTGATCCGCGGCCCGTGCGCCTCGACCAGATGCCCGGTACGGATCAGCTCGGGGAAGGCGGCCATCATCATGGACGTCTCCCCCTCACACGCGTGCATGAGACCGTCCTGGGTCTCCAGGGCGTCCCGCACCACCTCCCGTCCGACGCCGAAGGAGCTGGCGAACGCGATCGGCGTCGACAGCTCCGCGGTCAGCTCGGTCGTGAGGGCGTTGAGGGCGGTCATGTTCCCGCCGTGCCCGTTGACGATCAGAATGCGTGAGAAACCTGCCCGGATCACGGAGCGGCAGAAGTCACGCAGCAGCGCGTGCAACGTGGGCAGGCTGAGTGTGAGAGTGCCGCCGAAGGCCATGTGGTGCTCCGACAGGCCCGTCGGCACGGACGGCGTCACCACCACGCCGGTGTGTTCCGCGGCCAGCACCGCCGCCCTGCGGCACACCTCCGCGGCCAGGAAGTCGTCGACGCCGGTGGGCAGATGAGGGCCGTGCTGCTCGGTGGCCCCGATGGGCAGCAGCACCACCGCGTCGCGCGCCGCCAGGGCACGCAGCTCGGCGGCGGTCAGCCGGTTCCACTGGACTGCGCTCATCAGGAACTCCTCCTGGGCATGACCGACGCGGTGCGCGGGGTGCCGGGTCGGTGGCGGGGGGCGGATCTTGGAGGTGACTGGCGCTTGGATGTGGCCGGTGCTCAGAGGTGGTCGGCGTCGACCACGGCCTGGGCAAAGGTGGTGGGCGCTTCCTGCGGCAGGTTGTGACCGATGTTCGCGATCGTGCGGTGCAGGTAGGGGCCGGTGAAGTGGCCGCGGTACGAGGAGCCGTCGCCCGGTGCGGTGAAGGGGTCGAGGGCGGCGTCGAGAGTGACGGTGGGGACGCCGATGGCGGGCTGGGCGGCCAGCTGCTTCTCGTAGCGGTCGTAGCGTCGGTCGCCCTCGATCAGGCCGATGCGCCAGCGGTAGTTGTAGAGGACGATGGCGGCGTAGTCGGGGTTCTTGAAGGCCTCGGCGGTACGCGCGAAGGTGGCGTCGTCGAAGTTCCAGTTGGGGGAGACGAGGGTCCACACGTAGCGGCACAGCGCGATGCGCTTGTCCACGTTCTCCATGGTCTTCTTGCCACGGTCGGTGGCGAAGTACCACTGGTACCACCAGTTGTGCTCGACGGCCGGCAGAGCGGGTTCCAGCTGCGCCTTGCGGTTCGTGATGAGGTAGCCGCTGGTGGACAGGAGGGCCTTGACGCGCTCGGGCCACAGGGCGGCGATGATGTCGGCGGTCCGCGAGCCCCAGTCGAAGCCGGCGAGAACGGCCTTCTCGATCTTCAGGGCGTCCATGAACGCGATGATGTCCAGGGCGATGGCGGACTGCTCGGCCGTGCGCGGAGTGTGGCGGGACAGGAAGCGGGTGCTGCCGTGGCCGCGCAGGTAGGGGACGAGGACGCGGTAGCCCAGGTCGGCAAGGAGCGGGGCGACGTCGACGAAGCTGTGGATGTCGTAGGGCCAGCCGTGCAGGCAGATGACGACCGGGCCGTGAGCCGGGCCGGCCTCGGCGTAACCGATGTCCAGGACACCGGCCTTGACGTGCTTGAGCGTGCGGAACTCGGTGTGGGTGCCGGGGGCGATGGTGGGCACCGTGGGAGTGGAAGTGCCGCTCGGCTGGTCCGAGGCGGTTGCGGCGGATGCGTTGGTCTGCAGACTGGACAGTGAGACCGCGGCCGCGCCGGTGCCCAGGCCGACGGCCTTGCTGAAGGTACGCCTGTTGATCATGTGAAGTCCTCCGTCGTGCGTTTTCGGTGACCGGCCCGAGCCCTGAAAACCCTGGCATGCCATTCGTCACCTGTCAAACAGGTGACGAATGGTGGTTTCGGTGATGGGCGGGACCGGCGGCACATACTCTCGTCCGCAACGAAACCGGACACATCAGTCATGTGACGGTCAGATGCGGAGAACGGCACCGGGCGTGCAGCACACCCCGTGTGTCAGTCATTCGACTGAGAAAACGCTTCTCGACCTTGCGCACTCACATCCCCTGTTCGCCCTCCAGCTTGCCGAGTGCGTCGCGGAGGGCGGCGCGTGAGGTGATGCCGAGTTTGGGGAAGACGCGGTAGAGGTGTGAGCTGACGGTGCGGGGTGAGAGGTGCATGCGTTCGCCGATTTCCTTGTTGGTCAGGCCGCCGG
>NZ_JBQQCE010000627.1:0-4422 GCF_052245645.1 Streptomyces sp. KR55
CCACAGCCCTGCTGTTCACCGACGAGATGTACTGGCTGCCCGCAGGGCGCCTCGAGGACACCGTCCGCAAGGGCAGCACGGTCTTCAACGACATCTTCGGCGGGCCCATCTTCGACCACGTCGACGGCGACGGCGAACCGGGACAGGTCTTCACCGACGCGATGGCCACACTGTCCACGATGGAACAGGGCGCGATCGCCGACGCGTACGACTTCCCGGAGACGGGCACGGTCGTCGACATCGCCGGCGGTCTGGGCGGCTTCCTGCGCACCGTGCTCACCAAGAACCCCGGGCTGCACGGCGTGCTGCTCGAGCGAGAGACGGTCCTGCGGCGGCACCGGCTTGACGATCCGGCGATCGAGGGCCGCTGGGAAGCGGTCCAAGGTGACTTCTTCGAGGCCGTGCCGCCGGGCGCGGACTTCTACGTCCTCAAGCGCATCGTGCACGACAAGAGCGAGGCCGACAATCTGCGCATCCTGCGGGCGGTCCGCAAGGCCATGAGCGAACGGTCCCGCCTCCTGGTCATCGACGCCGTCGCTCCGCTGGAGAGCGTCCCGCCATCCGTCACCCTCTCCGACCTGCTGATGCTGACCGTCTTCGACGGCAAGGAGCGCACCGAGGCGGAGTTCGCGGAACTCCTCGCCGCCGCCGGCCTCACATTGCTGCGGGTCATCCCCACACCGGGGTCTTTGTCAATCATCGAAGTGACGGCCGCCACCTGAGCGTACCGTCCAGTACATCGGCCTCGGTTCACTCGACCGGCGCCACCATCGAGTTGGTCCCAGCACACCTTCGGAGGCACCATGGCAGCCCAGCACGAGATCACCGTCGAACGCGGACACGTCGAACCGGTCTATGCCCACTTCGACGACCTCGACACGATGGGCTTTGTGCACAACTCGCGGTACGCGGTGATGCTGGAGCGGGCCCTGACGACCTTCTGGGCGCGGAACGGATTCACCTTCACCGACGGTGAGTACAGCCACCCCGACGTCTTCCTGGCCGTCGCCGAGTTCTCCATCCGTTACCGGGCCCCGATCCGGGGCATCGGTGAGGTCGCCGTGCACTTCTGGATCGAGGAACTCGCCGACTCCCGCGCCGTGTACACGTACCGCGTGCTGTCCCTCGACGGCGGCACTGTGCACGCCGAGGGCCGCCGGGTGCACATCCGTATCGACCAGACCACGCTGCGCCCGACCCCCTGGACACCCGCATTCCACACCGTGGCGAAAACTCTGCTGTAACACCGGAAATGGCGCGCGTATGGAGGCGGCATTGCTCGACGACTCCGTGGATCAGCTGGACCAGCGAAGCCCGGACGCGCTCAGCGAACCGGTCACGCGGGTCGGCTGGCGGTTCATCGGCGGTATCGCTTCCACCAGTCTCGGTCTGTGGATCGCCGTCTACACGCCGCTCCAGGTCCTGCTCGCCGACCAGCTGGAGGCGATCGATCCGGACCACAAGGAGTCCGCGCTCGGTCTGGTCACCGGCCTCGGCGCACTGGTCGCGCTGGTCGCCAACCCGGTCGCGGGCGCGCTGTCCGACCGCACCACCTCCTGCTTCGGCCGGCGTCGCCCGTGGCTGGCGGGCGGCGCGCTGCTCGCCGCGCTGGGCCTGGCCGTCCTCGCCGCGCAGCGGAGCGTGGCCGGCGTCGCCTTCGGCTGGTGCCTGGTGCAACTGGCGCTGAGCGCGATGCTCGCGAGTCTCGTCGCCGAGGTGCCCGACCACGTCCCGGTCGCGCAGCGCGCCCTCGTCAGCGCCTGGGTTGGCGCCACCCAGCCGCTCGCCGTGCTGGTCGGCGCGGTCCTGGTCACGGTGGTCGTCAGCGGAACCGGCAGCGGGTACGCGCTCCTCGCGGCCGCCGTCGTCTTGTTCCCGCTGCCGTTCCTCGTCGGCACGAAGGACGCCCGGCTGCCTCGCTCCGCCGTGCCCGCCCTGACCCGGCATACCTTCCTAGCCGCCTTCTGGATCAGCCCGCGCCGGCACAGGGACTTCGCCCTTGCCTGGCTCACCCGGTTTCTCGTACAGCTTGGCAACGCCACAGGCACGCTGTACCTCCTGTACTTCCTTCGCGACAAGATCCGCTACGAGGAGCGTTTCCCCGGCCGCGAGGCCGAGGAAGGCCTCCTCATTCTCGTCACGCTCTACACCGTTGGCATCGTGCTGACCGCGTTCGTCGGGGCAGTGATCTCCGACCGACTGGGCCGCCGTAAGGCACTCGTCACCGCGGCGGGCGTGGTGATCGCCCTCGGCGCGGCGCTCCTGGCAATACAGCCGACCTGGCCGACCGCCCTGGTCTCCGCGAGCCTGTTCGGCCTCGGCTACGGCGTC
This sequence comes from Streptomyces sp. KR55, assembly GCF_052245645.1. NCBI lineage: Bacteria > Bacillati > Actinomycetota > Actinomycetes > Kitasatosporales > Streptomycetaceae > Streptomyces > Streptomyces sp. KR55. The sequence continues at coordinate 2,332 of NZ_JBQQCE010000627.1, forward strand.
TATGTCTCCGTCGACCAGGCCCTGATCACCCAAGTGCTGCCGCACGCCGGTGACCGGGGAAAGGATCTCGGTGTAATCAATATCGCCAATTCCCTTCCGCATGTACTGGCTCCGGCCGTCGCTACTGTGCTCGTGACCAGTCTCGGCGGCTACCCCGCGCTGTTCGCGGTCACCGCGGGGCTCACTTTGCTCGGCGCCGTCGTTGTACAGCGGATCCGCACCGTCCCTTGATTGAGGAGCCTCGAACTCCCCGGACGGAGACCAAATGCATGCGGCATCAATGTGGGGCAGCTCACCCGGCGTGCCTGCAAGGACGACGCCGTGCTGAAACCTGGAGCCGCGAATCGGCGACTTTATAGTCCCCGGCATCCCCGGTGTGCACCCGCGGGACGATCCCAGTGAGCCAGAGACCAGTTGCCGTAGACCTGTCCGATGGGCATGGAGCGCGGAATTGCGCAGCAGTGAGAGGATGCGGGCGGCGTGATCAGCTGGCACGGTTTTTCCGCAGATGTGTCGAGCAGGTCACAACCAATGCGTTTCCGCAGTTCACGGTGGGTGTGACACGACCAGCCCTTCTCGGCGGCTCCTGCCGGGGGCGCTCCCGCTACTGTCTGTGTTTCCCCAGGTCGGATGCGGCATCCGGCCTACCTGTGCCCCCCACCGGTGGTACCGGCCGATCGATGAGGGGCCTGCCGCGCCGTTCCGTTCTCCTCGCCGTCGCCGCAGGTGGCCGGCCATGCCGCAGCCACGTTCGTGCGCTGGAGCCGCCGCAGATTCGAGTCATAGGGGGTGAACTCCAGCAAGCACCCCTCACGTTCGGTGACCACGGCCCGGTCAGAATGCCCGGCGCGCAGCACAGAGATGCACCGGTCAAGCGTCGTGCTCTGGCGGAGGCTCTGCCGCAGTCGTGTGCCCGGTGTCGGGCCCCGCGTCGGCTGCCCGACGCTGCTCGGCGATCCAGACCAGCACGTCCCGGATCACTGCGGCCTGCTGCCGGGCCAGTGCCTCGCCCTCGGGCCCGTCCAGTACACGGATCTCGAAGCGGAAGTTCAGGGGACGCCGCCGGCCTACCGGTCGCCTCGGAACCACGCACCCGCCGACGTTGTCATCGCCGTCCATAACGGCAGGTTGCCGCAGTTCGCTCCGCCGCGGCGATGTGAGGCCGCGAACGACTCCTAGAAGCCCTGGCGCGACCGAGTGCGCTCGAGGCCTGCCCCGAACTGTGCCACGCAGTTTCCGAGTTCGGCCTCGCACACCGCTGCCCCGGTACCAACCTTGAGCAGTACCTAATCATCGACGGCGCGGATCCTCCCCGAGACTCTGTCCGGGGGCACTCCAAGCGCTTGGTTCCGGCGTCGGCGAACTGCTCCGCCGCCTTCACCGGGATCGGGAGCTCGATCTCGTCCAGCGACGCCGCGACCGGAGGCAGGGGCAGTTCCAGATCCTCGCGCAGGCGGCGCAGCGCGGCATGGGCCGGTCGCGTCCCTTCGTGTTTTCGGCTCTCGCTACTCGTCGATCCCGCCGACCGCGTCGATCTCCTCCGCAGTCAGCCCAGTCAGCAGCATCACGTCCGACTTCAGCGACCCGTCCAGCACCTGCAGCGCCTCAACCATGCCGGCATGCAGATCCTTCCGCCGCTGCTCCAGGTAAACCCGCACCGCCTTCGCGACAAGGTCCTTCTTCGTCAACTCCAGGAAGTGGGCACCCCTGGCTGATCAGCTTGTCGGTCTGGGTGCCGTCGAGTGGCTTGTTCGGCGATGTCCTACGTCCGGCCGGGCCTCATCCTTCCCTCGCAGAACCGTCTACAGGTCGTCGGGCAGGAGCCGGAACGCGGGATGTCCGGTCAGCGGGCGAATGGCGCGGAAGTCCCGTCTGTCGAGGGTGAGCACGGTATCCGTCTCGTACTCCTCGGCGAGGACGACGTTCACCGAGTCCGCGAGGTCCAGACGCAGCTCCGCATACCGATCCTGGACCGTACGCGCCGTGCGCAGCGCGGCGGCGGGCACCTCCGGGACCAGGACGCGCATGGACCGCTCCTGCTGCAGCAGCCAGTCTTGCACGGCGTGCGCGGTCTTGCGGTCGATGTTACGG
>NZ_JBQQCE010000628.1:0-4421 GCF_052245645.1 Streptomyces sp. KR55
GAGTGAACCGGCAGGGCTTGAGATACGTCAACTGCGCGTGTCGTTCGACGGGTTCACCGCCGTCGACGGGGTGGACCTCGATGTGCGCCCGGGTGATCTGCGGTTCCTCATCGGGCCGAACGGCGCCGGCAAGACGACCCTCGTCGACGCCGTCACCGGTCTGGTGAAGGCGGAGGGCTCGGTGCGCTTCGGCGACACGGAGCTGCTCGGGCGGAGTGTGCACCGGATCGCCCGGTCGGGCATCGGGCGGACATTCCAGACGGCCACCGTCTTCGAGGAGTTGACGGTCCTCCAGAACCTGGACATCGCGGCGGGCGCCGGCCGGAGCGTGTGGACCATGCTGCGCCGCCGCAAGGACGTTCCCGAGCCGGTCGCCCGGGCACTGGAGACGATCGGGCTCACGAAGCTCGCCGACTCCCCCGCCGGGACGCTCGCGCACGGGCAGAAGCAGTGGCTGGAGATCGGCATGCTGCTGGTGCAGGACGTACGGCTGCTGCTGCTCGACGAACCGGTGGCCGGGATGAGCCACGACGAACGGCAGGCGACCGGTGAGCTGCTGGAGCGGATCAGCGCGGAGCGGACCGTCGTCGTCATCGAGCACGACATGGACTTCATGCGGTCCTTCGCGCGCAGCGTGAGCGTGCTGCACGCGGGCCGACTGCTCAGCGAGGGAACGGTGGCCGAGGTGCAGGCCGACCCGAAGGTGCAGGAGGTGTACCTCGGGCATGCGGCCGCCGAGACAGTCACCGACGTGGCGGTACAGGAGGCGTGATGCTGGAGATCGAGGACATCCGCGTCGGTTACCACCGCAGCACCGTCCTGCACGGGGTGAGTGTCGACGTGCCGAAGGACGGGGTCGCCGCGGTGCTCGGGCACAACGGCGCGGGCAAGAGCACGCTGCTGCGTGCCGCCGTGGGGCTGCTGACGCCTCTGAGCGGGAGGGTCCGCCTCGACGGCGAGGACATCACGCGCCGCAGGCCGCACGAGCGGGTGGCGCGCGGGATGGCGTACGTCCCACAGGGCCAGCAGGCGTTCCCCCACCTCACGACCGCCGAGAACCTCCGGCTCGTGGCCGACGGACGCCGACGTGGAAAGGCCGCGATCGACGAGGCGCTGGACCTCTTCCCGGCGCTGCGGGCCCTGTCGAACCGCCGCGCCGGGCTGCTCTCGGGCGGGCAACGGCAGCAACTTGCCATCGCCCGCGCCCTGGTGACGGAGCCTCGGATCCTGCTCCTCGACGAGCCGACCGAGGGCATCCAGCCGTCGGTGGTGGCCGAGATCGAGGAGACGATCCTGGCGCTGGCCGCGCGCGGCGGGCTCTCGGTGCTGCTGGTCGAACAGCACGTCGGCTTCGCCATGCGCGCGGCGCAGCGGTACTACGTCCTGGAAGCCGGGCGGGTCACGTCCTCCGGCGCGGGCGGCAAGGAGTCGGAGCTCGCGGTGCGGGAGGCGCTCAGCGTGTGAGTTCCCGGCGGCGGCGTTCCAGGCAGGAGCGCTCTCGTACGGCCTCGGTGTGGCGGTCGTCGAGGGGTTCAGCGGGTGGGCGGGACGAACTCGGGCTGGTCGAGCAGGCGCAGCCAGCTTCCATCAGGCTGACGCCGGACGACCTGTGCCCGGGCGCCGGCACCGTCCTTCGGCGGGGTCGAGGTGAGGGCGATGTCGCCCCTGATCAGCGTCGGCAGCGGTTGTTCCGGACCGAAGCGGGGACCGTTGGCCAGCACCTTCTCCCACAGCGCGCGGATCGCCTCCCGCCCCACCGTCAGCTCGCCGGGCGGGTAGGCCATCACTGCATCCTCTTCGTAGAGTGCGGCGACCCCGGCCGCGTCACCGGCGTTGGACCGTTCGACGAACAAGCGGGTGATGTCTTCGGGCCGCATTGCCTTCTCGTACTCCGGCACGAGTTCCTCCTGACGTCGGGCTTCAGCGCTTCCCAGCCTGGCCATCCACCGATCAGAAATCCAACAGATGTATTTGCTGGAAGTTAGAATTACCAGTCATGGAACTGAGGCAGCTGGAATACTTCGTCGCAGTCGCCGAGGAGCAGAACTTCACCCGTGCGGCCGAGCGAGTGCACATCAGCCAGTCCGGCGTCAGCGCCCAGATCCGCCAGCTCGAACGTGAACTCGGTGCCGAGCCGTTCGACCGGTCGGCCCGCACAGCCACGTGCGGGTGTACGACCCGATCGCCCGCCGGTACCAGACGTTCGGGCCTGCCGACCGGATCGAGGTCCTCGCCGGTATCGGCCGGCACCTCGCCCGCGCGGAGGCCTCAGGCCCTCTGTGGCCAGGCCAGAGCCTGCTGCCCCCCATCCGGCAACACACGTGACGTCCGGCGACGCGTGCACGCGGTCCAGGCCGACCTGCCGCGGCGGCGGATGTGCTGCCGCGCACGCCCCGAGCCCTGCCTCAACTCGCCGGCAGCGGCGCCCTGCCCCACAAAGAAAGAAGGCAACCGCACGCTGCCGGATCCGTCAGGCGATGAGTGGCGGGTTGCGCACCGCGACTCATCGCCTGACGCAGAGCCAGCCGAGTGCGGGCAGGAGCGCGCCGACACGGCAGCACCGGCCGGCGCCAGACACCCGCCGCCGCTCACCTGGCGCCTGCTCGAGGCCGGTTGGGCAGTCGCGGCCCGGGCGCAAGTGCTCGTGCCGGTCGTGCGTGCGGCGTTGTGCCGGTTGCTCTGCTTTGTGTCAGGCTCCGGCAAAAGGGGGCGCGGCGGCCCGGGCCCGGCATACCCCCGGCAGCCTGGACCACCGTGCCGGCAGCCGTGATGTTCGAACATGTACGTGATCACGCCATTTCGCCTTGAGGTTGAGGGGGAGGCAGTGCCGTGCCGGATGCTGTGAGGCGGTGCAGCGGCGCAGGCACGTGGTCTCGGGTGCTGCTGGGCGGGGCGGACGCGGCATGCCACGCAAGCCGGCGTGGGGTTGCGCTGCTGGTGTTCGAATGCGGGCGGGGCCGGTCCGGGCGCGGTGGCGTGTTCGCGCCGTGGCCTTGTGCCGAGTGCTGATCGTTGCGGGGGTTTTGTCAGTGCCTGCTGCTATCAACTCCACCAGGACAGGCTGTAGTTGGCGGCCTGCGGCAACCTGAGGAGGAGAGGGAAGATGGCGAGGGTTCCCGAGGGTTGTCACGTCGTACGCGAGCACATCCGGCGCAACCCGCGGCCCCGCGGGAAGAAGCTCAGCGGCTGGACGATCGCCGGACTGATCGCCGGAGTGTGGTTATGGAGCCAGCTGTTCGGTGCGGGCGAGGCGTCCACCGGCAGCGGGCAGGCCCCGCGCACACCCGCGCCGTCGGCGTCGGTGTCGGCGGGCCGCTGATGGGCCGCCGCACCGGATTACAGCTGCGCCCGCCCCGGGGCCGTGGTGAACACCTGGCCGCGGTGGTGGTGCTGGCCGCCGCTGCCTGGCTGCTGGCCAGAACGACAGCAGCCGTAGGGGAGTGGGCGGTGCGCGGATGGCCGTTCCTGGCGGCGGCGGCAGCCGCAGCCCTCGCCTACACGCTGACCAGGCTGCAGCGCGCCGCCCGGCAGCGCCAGGCCCGGGCTGCTGCACTGGCCCGGCTGCGGATCACCCTGACGGCGATCGACGCGATGGGCGACCGCGAGTTCGAATACAGCGTGCGGGACCTGCTCATCCGGGACGGCTGGCAGGCCCGGCAAACGGGCCGGGCCGGTGACCAGGGCGCCGACGTCATCGCCGAACACCCCGTGTTCGGGCGGCTGGTGGTGCAGGCCAAACACACCACCGTCACCGCCAAAGTGAGCTCACCGGTGATGTACCAGGTCAAAGGCACCGCCTGGCCGGTTCACCATGCCGACGTCGCTGTCGTGGTCACCAACGGCCACCTCACCCGCGATGCCCGAGCGTGGGGCGCACGCCACCAGATTCACTTCGCCGACCGCGACCGGCTGCGCCAATGGGCCGAAGACGGCACCCCCCTGCACCAGATGCTGCGCCTGCAAGCGCCCGCGCGCAGGAGAACACGGCGCCCGCAGGAGGGGATGGCCGAGAGATGAGCGCTCAGCAGCCCGGCCCCCGGCTCGTGAAGCCATGCGCGAGGCAGGCTGCGCGGGGAGCTTCGTTGGTGGATCCCCCCGCACCAGCTGCCCCGGGGCGTGTCCGCTCAAAAAGGCGGGCGGCCGTGGCTTGGCGTCTGGGGCGGGGAGCGTGGATTGTCAGCGGTACTGCATAGGTTGGCGGCATGATCGGCGCAGATGAGACTCCCAGCGATGACGGCGTACGGCCTGAGAACGGCCCCGGCGTGGGAGTGCAGCCGTATGACGCCCGCCCTGCGCGGGCGGGCCACGCAGCGGCTGGCCGACCTGCCGGTAAGCCGCACCGCTCATGCAGCAGGCTCGGGCTGCGCCCCGTCCCGGTCCTCGGACTGCTCCATGGGCGCAGCCGGGGCTGTCTGGTCGGG
>NZ_JBQQCE010000629.1:0-4412 GCF_052245645.1 Streptomyces sp. KR55
ACGCCCCCTTCGACACCGACCGCCGCACCTCCCCACCCCCGTACCGCCAGTGCCGCCGCGCCATCCGCCATGCCCCGGGCCAGCTCAGCGCCAGCCCCACCTCACGCGGCCGGATCACCCCCCACCCGTAGCCCTCGCGGGCGAGCGCCGGCACGGCGTTGGGCCCGACGTGCACACCTCCGTCGATCCCGCGCGTGAGATGCACCCCGAGGAACGGAAACGCCGGATCCGGCACCGGGTAGACCAGGCCCCGCACCAGCTCCGGCCGCCCCAGCTCGTAGTACTCGCCCCGGAAGGGAATGATCCGCATCCCCGGGTCGTCCCCAGTCATTCGCGCGATCTCGTCGCAGTACAGCCCGGCGCAGTTCACCAGCACCCTCCCCCGCACGACCGCCCCGTCCGCGGTCCGCACGGCGACCCCCAGTCCCGCCCGCCGGTCGACCCGCAGCACCTGTGCCCCGTACCGGATCTCCGCCCCGGACGCCTCCGCCAGCTGCCGCGCAACGGCGGCGAAGTCGCAGACGCCGGTCGTACCGACATGGATCGCCGCCAGCCCCCGCACCTCCGGCTCGTACTCCGCGATCTGCGCCGTGACCAGCTCCCGTACCGGAATGCCGTTCTCCCGGCCGCGCTGCACGAGCGCGTGCAGCCGGGGCAGCTCCGCCCGCTGCGTGGCGACGATCAGCTTGCCGGTGACGGCGTGCGCGATGCCGTACTCCGCACAGAACTTCACCATCTAGGCCGCGCCCCGCACCGCGTACCGCGCTTTCAGGGAGCCGGGGCGGTAGTAGATCCCGCTGTGGATGACGCCGCTGTTGCGCCCCGTCTGGTGCCGGGCCGGGCCCCGCTCCTTCTCCAGCACCGTCACGTGCGTGCCCGGCGCAGCACGCGTGATCGCATACGCCGTCGACAGACCGACGATCCCGCCGCCGATCACCAGCACGTCGCAGTCGTAGGCGATCTTCCGCACCTGCTCCACCTCCGGCTTCGATAGTGCACTGCGCCACTGACAATGCGCTCAAACCCGCAAGCCGAAGCCATGAGTCCGACGCCCGGCGTGAGGGGCCGCAGGCCCCGAAAGGGGCGCGGGGAACTGCGCGACCAGCCACGGACAACCCGCAGTCCCCAGACCACAGCAATGAGGCAGACGCTATGGAAACCGGCGCCCTCAGCGGAGCGCCTACGCGGGAGCCATCAGCAGCGGGCGGGCCCGCTCCCGCAGCTCCACCACGCGCGGTTCGTCGCCGTACGGCTCCAGACGGTGCAGGAGGTCCTTCACGTACTCGGTGGTCCGTGCGGAGGAGATACGCCCGGCGACCTCGACCGCCCGCACGCCCTGCTCGCAGGCCGCGTCCAGGTTTCCGGACTCCAGTTCGGCGACGGCCGAGACGACGAGCCGCAGGCCGTGGGAGCGGACGTACTCCTCCGTCGGCTTCGACAGCGCCTGCTCGGTGAAGCGGCGAACCTGGCGGGGTGCCTTCAGGTCCCGGTAGCACTCGGCGGCGTCGGCGGCGAAACGGTCGTAGGAGTAGAAGCCGAGCCAGGACGGATCGCTGTCGCCCTCGCGGGACCGTTCCAGCCAGCCCTCGGCGGCCTTCAGGGCCGCTCCGGCCGCCTGGGCGTCGCCCGCGCGCGCATGCGCGCGTGCCTCGACGAGCCGGAAGAAGCTCATGGTGCGGGCCGTGGCCAGTCCCCGGTTGCGCTCCAGCGCGGCCTGGGCGAGGTCGACGCCCTCGTCGCCGAAGCCGCGGTAGGTGGCCTGGAGCGACATGGACGCCAGGACGTATCCCCCGAGGGGGACGTCGGCCGCCGCGCGGGCCAGGCGCAGGGCCTGGATGTAGTAGCGCTGGGCGGCCTCCTGTTGGCCGGTGTCGAAGGCCATCCACCCGGCGAGGCGGGTGAGTTCGGCGGAGGCGCCGAACAGGGCGCGGCCGACCTCGTCGGAGTACGAGCCGAGCAGCAGCGGGGCCGCCTCCACGCGCAGGCACTCCGGCACCATCGACGAACGCCAGTCGCCGCCCCCGTACTTGGAGTCCCAGCGCCTGGCGTCCTCGGCTGCCTCCCGCAGCTTCTGTACGTCGCTGTGGCCGACTTTTAGCGGTGCGCCGGAGCCCTCGGCGGGGTTCGCGTCCCGCGCGACCGAACTGTCGGCCGGGGTTATCAGCCACCGTGAGGCGGGCGTTGCGTAGGCGCTCACTGCGAACGATCCGGCGAGCGACTGCCAGATGCCGCCTGAGCCTGCCCGGCGGCCGGCGAGGTCGAGGCGGTACAGCTCCGTCGCCGACTTCACCGCCTGCCCGACGTCCAGGGGGAAGGCGAGGCCCACCTCGGGTGCGGGGTCCGCGTCCGCCAGGCCTATCTCGTGCAGCGGCACCGGGCGGCCGAGCTTCTGGCCGATGGCGGCCGCGATGAGGTGCGGCGCGGCACCCTGCGGCACCATGCCCTTCGACACCCAGCGCGCCACGGACGTCTTGTCGTAGCGAAGCGTCAACCCGCGTTGTGCGCCGAGGTCGTTGACCCGTCGTGCGAGTCCTGCGTTGCTGATTCCCGCGAGGGCGAGAACGGCGCCGAGCTTTTCGTTCGGCCCGCGTTGCTCCCTGGACATGCGCCACCCCTCGACACAGACGGCTGCCACGCTGGCATAACCACGCGGCATTCGTAAACCCAGCGTAGTTCGCCGCATCCCAAGCGTTAAGGGGCATTCTTCCGGATGGCGGGATTGTGGTCCGTACGCAAGTACGGTCCCGGTACGCACAGTTGTGACGTGCTCCCGTGGCGTGTGGCCGTGCGCCCGTCCGTGCGCTCTTCTCCGGCCATCTCGGGAGCGGTTCCATGGTTGTGCGTGGGTCGGCCCGCTGTACTGGACCAGTGGGCTGGGGGACACCGCCGCCTCAATCCCCGCGGGCGGCGGACCGGTCCGGGGGGCGAACTCCGCCTCCCGGACCGTGCGCTGACCGAGCAGTGTGCAGAGCCTGTACGGAGCGTGTACGAAGCGCTCGCGGTCGACGTGGCGTAGCAGTGAATTGGCCGAAAATCGACCCGGCCGTCTGTGCCTGATTACCGCGTCCACCATGGTGTTTGAGGGCGCGTTGGGGGTTTTCGGGGAGCGTATCGGGGGCGCATTCGCGTCGCAGTTGCCTTGAGCTGTAAGGGTGTTGAGGGCCGTCGGGCCGGCTGCGGGGTCGCACGGGGCGGTGCGCGGGGCGCATTTCGGGGATCACAAGCGGCACTGTCGACGCTCTGGGGCGCGCGCTTCGTGGCAGCATGGGGAACCGGTTCGTACGGTGCACTGGTTGTCCCCAGCCTGTGGAGGCGTCGATGCGGTGGTTGGTGGGATGGAGCAGCACCGCCGCGGGGGCCGCCGGCCTCGGCTCCGCGGGAGCCACCGGCTACGACGGCGAGACCCTGCACCCGGTCGGCTCCCAACTCCTGTGGGGCGACCCCGATCCGCTGTGGGCGGTCGGCGACTGGCGCCCCGACGAGGTGCGGGTGGTCACGGCCGATGCCCAGAGCCGGATCGCGGTGCTCGGCACGTGCGGGGCGTCGGACGAGGAACTGCGGGTCGGGCTGTTCGCCGCGCGCGGAGGGGCACTTCGGCATCTGACGGCCTGGCCGGGCAGCTACACCGCCGTCGTCCAGGTCGGTCGGCGGATCACGGTCTGCGGTGACCTGGCGGGCGCCCGCCCGGTGTTCTACACCCCCTGGGCGGGCGGCACGGCGTACGCGACCGCCGCGCTGCCGCTGGCCGACCTCATCGAGGCCAACCTCGACTTCGGTCACCTCGCGGCCCTGCTGGCCGCCCCCGACGTACCCGCCGCGCTGCAGGACTCCACCCCGTACGACGGCGTGCGGCGCATTCCGCCGGGGCATGCACTGATCCTGCGCGCCGGGGCGCGCGAGATCGCCGGGTACGAGCCGGTGGCCTCCCTCGCCGTCGCGGCGCCGCCCGCCGATCCCGACAGCGCGGTCGGTGCCGTGCGGGACGCGCTCGTCGAGGCCGTACGCGCCCGCCTCGCCGCACCCCGGCACGTCCCCGGCGCCGACATCGACCCCGGGCCCGTGCCCGGCATGGGGCCGGCCGAGCGGCGCGCCGCACGCGGGATGCCGGTGCCCGGCATCGGCGCGGATCTGTCGGGCGGGCCGGCCTCGGGCACCCTCGCCCTGCTGGCGGCGGGGCTGCCCGGGATGCCGGGGACCGTGCTGGGGCACGGCACGGGCGCGGGCGAGCGGCTGCTGGCCGTCACCTTCAACGACCTGGCCGTCGGCGGCCGGGAGGCCGAACTGGAGCGGGCGGGCACCCTGGCCGCCAACCCCCGCCTGCACCACGTGGTGGTGACCGGCGGCGAGGAGACCCTGCCGTACGGCAACCTGGACGGCCCGCTGACGGACGAGCCCGGCCCCAGCCTGGTGAC
>NZ_JBQQCE010000063.1:0-28895 GCF_052245645.1 Streptomyces sp. KR55
CGAATCGGGCAGGCACTGGCCCTGCCCGCGGTTGTGCCCGATTGGCCCCCTGTTCTTCGAGGCTCGCCCCATGGTGGCTGCCTAAAGTCTCGGAGGCCGTCGACCCCCAGCCCCGTGGGCCCCGGCCCGCGACGGCCGGTCGATGCCTCGGCTCCTCGGGCGTGCTGCGGTGTGGGGCGTCGGGCGCCCGGACGGGACCGGCGGCCACGCCGCACGCCCGGCTGGGGCGGCCGGGCGCCCCGGCGCGCCGCAGGCGCGCCCTTGAGGAAGTGAAGGCTGTTTCGACCGATGCCGGTTGCCGGTCAGGCGCGGGTGCGTCGCGTGGGCTGCTTGTCGGCGGTGATTCGGTAGGCGAGTTCGGCACGGTCCGCCCCGAGGCGCAGTTCTTCGAGGAACAGCGGGCGGTCGTCGGCACCGTGTGCGACGCGGGCGATGTGCAGGATCGGGGTCGCGTCCGGGAGCTGGAGCGTGGTCCGCTCGTCGGGCAGCGGCATGTGCGCGCGAACCGTCTCGGTCCACGTCAGCCTGTGTCCGTCCTGGGTGAGCAGCCAGTAGATCGCTGCCGGGCGTTTGCACGGCTCCTCGGCGAGCAGTGGTACCGCCTCGGCGGTGGTGAAGGGGATCAGTGTGCGGTGCAGGGCGCGTGTACCGGTGCTTGGGTCGATGAGGAGCCGGTCACAGCCGAACAGGGCTTCTTCCGTGTCGAGTTGGAGGAGTCGGCCGGTGTCCTTGGTGGTGCGGGTGCGATAGGTGCTCGGCTCCTCGGCCTCCTGCCAGATGTCGCCGTTGGGCATGACGAACTTGCCCTCGGCGGTGCGGCTGATGCGGCGATCGATGGTGAGGACGGGGTGTCCGCTGGAGCGTACGAAGCTGCCCTTGCCGTGGCGGACGTCGATGAGACCTTCCGCGCGCAGAGCCGCGATCGCGTTGCGGACGGTCGGACGCGATACGCCGTAGCGGGCCATGAGCTGGGCTTCGGATGGCAACAGGGAGTCGGGCGCGAACTCGCCGGACAGGATCGCTTCGCGGATCGCTGCGGCCACCTGCTGGTAGAGGGCTCCGGGGCGCTGGATCTCCGACATCTCGGCATCTCCGGGTTCGGGTCGTAGTCACGTCGCACGCGCGACATCACTCGTCAGCATAAGTAGTTGCGCTCTCGCCGTACAGGACTTCATAGTCGTAACTCGTAAGGACAAGCGACGTCAGTATGTGCTGCCGTTCCGACTGGCCAGGGAGGCCAACGAAATGCAGTCCATTCCCGTGGACACGACGCGACTCGGCGTACTGCGATGCGCCATCGCGCCCGAAGCAAAGCTCAGCAACCCCGAAACACAGGAGGTGAAGAAGGACCGCGACGGCAACCCCGTCTACACCGTGGCCGTCACCGTGCGGCAGGACCGGCGGCGCATCTCCGTCATCGAGATCGCCGTGAGCGGTCAGCCGAAAGGCATCGAGGAAGGACAGATCGTCAAGGTCACCGGCCTGACGGCCTTCGCCTGGTCGATGGGCGACCGGCACGGCATCAGCTTCCGCGCCGATGCGATCACGCCCGTGCCCGGTAGCGCGGCGCATGGCAAGGGCGGTGAGGCGTGATGGGGCCGATCCTGCTCGCGTTCGTGCTGGCCGTGCTGGCCTGGGCGCTCGTCGTCGGCGACCTGGTGCGCCGGCATCGTCCGGCCTGGCACTGGTACCTCGTCGGCTACCCGGTGACCGCGTGCCGGGTGGTGTTCACCTGGCGCAAGGTCGCCATGCTCAACGATCTCGCCGTCTCCCAGCGTCCGCCGCGCGGACTGCTCGGGGACCTGGTGGTCAAGGGCGATCCGCTGCGGCCGGTGGCTCCGCGCGCCTCGTTCCCGCGCGCTACCCGGATGGGCCTCACGGTGACCGTGCGGCTGCACGCGGGCCAGACCCCGGCGACGTACATGAAGGCCGCTGACGCGCTGGTGCACGCGTGGAAGGTCCATGCGGTCCGCGTCACCTCTCCGGAACGCGGGCTCGTGCTGCTGACCGCGACGGCCACCGATCCGCTTCAGCGGCCCGGCTTAGCCACGGCTCCGGCGGAACTCCTCTCGGCGCTCATCGGGGTCCTGGAGAGCGGCGGCGCCTGGGTGATGAACCTGCGGCTCGTGCCGCACTGGCTGATCGCTGGGGCCACCCGCTCGGGCAAGTCCACCCTGCTGGCCCGGCTGATCACCCAACTCGCCCCGCAGCCGGTCGCCCTGGTCGGCATTGACTGCAAGGGCGGCATGGAACTGGGCCTGTTTGCGGGTCGGTTGAGTGCGCTGGCGACCTGCCGCAGAGAAGCGGTCGCCGTGCTGTCCGCGCTCGTGGTCGACATGCAAGACCGCATGAGCGCGTGCCGGGCTGCCGGTGTCCGCTCGATCTGGGAGCTGCCGGACAAGCTGCGGCCGGTCCCGGTCGTCGTGATCGTCGACGAGATCGCCGAGCTGTACCTGTCCGACGGCACCCGTGAGAGCAAGGCGGAAGCAGAGCAGTGCTCCACACTGCTGCTCCGCCTCGCGCAGCTCGGGGCCGCACTCGGCCTGCACCTGGTCGTCGCCGGACAGCGGGTCGGCTCAGACCTCGGCCCCGGCGTCACCGCCCTGCGGGCCCAGCTCGGCGGGCGCATCTGCCACCGCGTCAACGACCCCGGCACCGCGGAGATGACCTTGGGCGACCTGAACAAGGACGCCGTGGCCGTCGCCCAGTCGATCACGGCGGAGGAACGCGGCGTGGCCGTCTGCACCGGACCGGAGGGCGGCTGGAGCCGAGCGCGCTCCCACCTCACCCCCACGGAAGAAGCCGTCTCGACGGCCCGGAAGTACGCAGCCCTGACTCCGGAACTGCCCGCCATAGGCCGCGCCCTGGCGGTGCTGGAAGGAGACGACAAGTGATCAGCGAAGGTACAGCCTTCACGTTCGCGGTGATCTTCGGGATCATCACCGTTCTCCTCGTCCGCTCCCGCGACGTCCGCGCCTGGGAAGCGGTCTGCGTCGGCCTCTTCGGCCTCTACCTCGGCCAGACCCCGGTGGTCTTCACCATCCATGGACTCGTCACCTGGGTCATCAGCGGCTTCTCCCACACCTGAGCAGAAAGGACCTACGCCCATGCCCATGCCCCGCGTGAGGTGCCCCCACTGCAAGGGCGACGGAGCCCGCAGGACCTGGACCGGACGACTGCGACGCTGCCGCGTCTGCCGGGGCACCGGAACCATCCGCTGACCGCGATCACCACAGCCGGCCACGTACGTAAGGAGCACGGCCCATGAACGACACCGCGCCACCAACCATCATCCGTGCCGCTTCGGCGGCCCACCCTGGAAGGTCACTATTATCACCCCGGAGTTCACCCCGGCCGACAGGCGCGCCATCCTCGACCGTACGGCGCGCCTGCGTCAGCTCCCCGAAGCAGACCGCGACGCAATCCGCCTCGCCCAAGACCCGAAGTTTCCCCGCTGGCTGGAGCAGATCACCGCAATCGGCGGCTGCGCCCACCCCGTCCACCTCTCCGGCTCGACCACCACCCTGGACGCGGAAACCGGCGAGATCATCCGCCACTACGACACCCGCAACGAACCGGGCGAACGCCTCCTCGTCCGCTGCCGCAACCGACGCGCAACCGTCTGCCCGGCCTGCTCCTGCCTCCACGCCGGAGACACCTTCCACCTCGTCCGTGCGGGCCTCCTCGGCGGCAAGAACGTACCCGCCACAGTCCGCCAAAGGCCCCGGCTTTTCGTCACCCTGACTGCCCCGTCTTTCGGCCCGGTCCATCGCGCCGGGGAGCTATGCCGTCCCCGCCGCGACGGCGGCGTATGCGAACACGGCCACCCTCTCGGCTGCGGCGCCGTCCATGCACCGGACGACTCGGTCGTCGGTCAACCCCTCTGCCCCGACTGCTACGACTACACCGCCCACGTGCTGTGGCACGCACACGCCTCCAAGCTGTGGGACCGGTTCGTCATCGGCGTCCGGCGGCGCCTGGCGTCCTCGATCGGCCTCGTACAGTCCCACTTCGCCCAGCACGCGCGGCTGTCGTTCGCCCGCGTCGCGGAGCACCAGAAGCGGGCGGCCGTCCACGTGCACGCCGTCGTCCGCCTCGACGGCCCGAACGGACCCGACGACGAACCCCCGGCCTGGGGCACTGCGGAACTGCTCATCAATGCGGTGCGCGCCTCCTCCCGGCGGGTCCTGGTCCAAACCCCCTACAGCCCCGCCGTGGGTGAGCTGGCACTGCGCTGGGGCGCCCAGGTCGACGCCCGGCCACTGCGTGCCAACGGCGACGGACTCGACGATGACGCGGTCGCCGCGTACGTGGCCAAGTACGTCACGAAGGGAGCGAGCGAGACAGGTGCCGGCACCGACCACCCGCTCGCCAGCTGGGCCGACGTCGAGTCAGCGCCCGTCAGCGCACATGTTCGCACCCTTATGCGCACCTGCTGGCGCCTCGGCGGCCTTCCCGAATACGCGCACCTCCGCCTGCGCGCCTGGTCTCACACGCTCGGCTACCGGGGCCACATCCTCACCAAGTCCCGCGCCTACTCAACGACCTACGCAGCACTGCGCGCCGAACGCGCCGACCACATGGGCCACGCCGACCTGCCCGACATGGTCACCGAAAGGCACTGGCGCTTCATCGGCTCAGGCCACACCCCCGGCGCCGCGCTCCTGGCCGCTGGAATCGCTGAAGACATCGCCGTGAACCGCGCGATCGCCCAAGAAGAGCGTGAGGTGCCCCGGTGACGAGACGCCACAGCGAGCAGTGGGCTCGGGCCGTCGAGCGCCAAGCGGCCAAGTTCCCCACACGGATAGGGCCGAAGAGCGCTGAACGGCTTGCGCGGCTCCTCGGCCCTGCCCGGCACCATCCCTAGGGTCTGTGGTTTGGTGACTGCTACTGAATGGGCTTCCAATCGTGGTCCCCAGGATCCCATACCCATACGGGCTGCCCCTCGGACTCCACGTACCAGCGCCCGTCAGGCGCCCCATGCGGGAGCCACTGCACCGAGCCGCGGACTCGCTGTGTTCCGCCACGGGACATCCTGAGCAACTGGGCGACCGCTTCGGCGGGAAGGTCATCATCAAGGAATACGCGAGCGCCTGAGTCCTCATCGAGGAGCGACACGCTGATCAGCATGCGATCAAACCGCGGATCTTCCGGCGGAATGTTTGGGTGGTGGCGGACCCGGTGCAACAAGCGCCGTACGGCTCCGCGGGCGCTGGCATCGATCGTGTCCCCGAGCTTGCTTCCTAAGCTTGCGGCCACAGCCTGTACAAATGGTGCCAACGTCAGTGCGACGATCACCAGTAGAGTCGACTGGGCGCCGGATTGCCTGGGGTAAACCGTGACCTCAGCAGGCGGCAAGGGGAAGTCGTCCGCCTCTGCCGACATATCTTCGGGCTGCGCCGCCATGTCATCTCCCTCACTCACCCGCACCACAGGGGCCACCGGCAGAGCAGCCCTTCCAACAGACGTCATGGCGCTCTCTGACACTCCGCAGTATGCAAACACAACCCCACGTCCATGAAAGCCACTTCCGCAACACGGCCTTAGTCCAGCGGGTTCGGCTTGATGTCCACCCGGTCGGTGTCGAACCCCCTGCCCTTTCTCGTCGGCGGGCGGACGACCACGGCGGAGAACAGGAACCGGTAGATCGCGTTCATGCGCGCGTAGTCCTCCTCCTTCTCCAGCCTCTCCCAGTTGGCTTCGGCGTCCGGTCCGGCGATCCCCTCCAGGACGGCGATTGGCCGTTTCACGGTCTTCCGCTGCCGCTCCTTCATCCGCTTGAGGATGGGTGCACGCATGGATTGGAAGTCGGCCGTCGTGAAGTCGTCATCGTTGAGCCACAGCTCTTTCAGCTCCTCCAGCTTCGCCCGGTCCTTCTCGTCCGCGAGTACGTCAGCCTCAGGGCGGGTGGTCGTTGCGGGCTCGTAGCCCGAGGTGTCCAGCTTGGTCAGCACCTTGATCGCCACATCGCGCACGAATGCTTCGAGGGGCCCAGCGGAGACGGAGCGGTTGCATTTCTGCTGGCCGGTGTCCTCAGCTCGGGTGCAGCGGTAATTGGCGTACCGGCGGCTGTTCGTGCCGGCCATGCGCCTTCCGCAAGCGCAGGTCGCGACTCCGCGCAGCACGTAGTACCGGGTCGGCCGCTTCTGGTCGTCCCTGGAACGCTCGGCCCGGTATTCCCTGAGCCGCTGGACCTCGTCCCACTGGCCCCGGTCGATGATGGCGGGCCACGCGCCGACTCCCACCTCTTCGCCCTGGTGGATCCGGACCCCCGCCACGAAGTTGGACGACAGCAGATGGCGAACGTTCTCGGGCTGCCATGTCTTGCCTTTGGACGTGGGGATCGAGCGTGCCGTGAGGTCCTGGGCGATGCGGCTCGGCGACTCGCCGTCCAGGTAGCGGCGGAAGACCTCGCGGACGATCTCCGCTTCCTCCTCGATGATCGCGCGGCCGTCGCTGGTGTAGCCGTACGGACGGTTGCCCACGTGCGGATTGCCCTCGCGGGCCTTGTCCTTCAGGGCGTCTTTCAGGCGTCGGGACGTGTCGTCGGAGGAACGGCACGCGTGGGCCACCTCAATGCGCAGGATGAACCGGTCGTCGGGGTCTGACAGGTCACGCCGGTTTGCCTCGCCGTGCAGCAGGATGCGCTTGTCGTCGGCTATGGAGAGTAACTCTTCGAGGTCCCTGGGCTGCCTCATGAGGCGGTCGGGGTGGTAGACGATGACGTGCCGGATCTCTCCATCGCCCATCGCCATCAGCATCTCCTCCCAGCCCGGCCGCTTGCGGTTGCGCTGCCACGCCGAGCGGTTGTTGTCCACGTAGACGTGGGCCGACTCGACACGGAGCTGAAGCCGTTCGGCGATCTCACGGCAGATGCGTTCCTGCCGGTCGACTCCGGTCTGGTCCTCGTCCTTGGCGTGCGAGATACGGCAGTAGATGGCTGCGGGCTCGCCCGCGGTGACTGCGGTCGCGGCTAACTTGGATCGGCTCATGCCAAATACTGTATGAGCAGGGTATGACATCGGTCATCGTGGGCGCGGCCATCGGGGCGGTGGTGTTCAAGGAGCGGTTCGGTACGCCGCGGATCGTGGCAGCCGGGCTGCTGGTGGCCGGGATCGGGTTGATGCTGCGGTGAGGTGCCGACGCCGTTGTGGAACACGACAACCACGACGGGACGCGACAACTCCGGCATCGAAGGAGCACCCTGGAAGCAACCCTGGAAACACGGGTTCCGGAGGAGATCGTCATGATGCACACCGCTGTGGGATGGCATGTCGAGCTGGAGTTCCAGGAAGACGACACGCACACGAAGGCAGCCGCGTTGGTGCGCTTGCCCGACGGGAGCGAGGTTCGGGCCCATGGGCACGCCAGCCGGCACCACACCGACCCTAATCAGCCGAGGGTCGGTGAGGAGATCGCTGGGGCGCGGGCGCTCAACGAGCTCGCGATGCAGCTGCTCACCAAGGCGCACGGCGAGATCGACGCGGTGTCCGGGCGGACGTCGCACCCGATCCACGTCTGATCGCCGTACGTCCTAGCCGCGTACGGTTTGGCCGTACGCACAACCGGAGGTGGCCGTCGGGTCGCCCGACCGGGGGAAAGGCCTGGTCAAACGGGTCCAGGGCGGTTCACTGGAGGCGGCGACGCGGCACGATCGGCGCATGACGCAACAGCCTCTGAGCCGACGCCGCGCGCTCGGCACCGTCGCCGCCACCAGTCTGGCCGCCCTGTTCACCGCCGGTGCCCCTCGGGCGGCGGCCGCCATGAGCCGGCCGGCGCCCCTGGCCGGCGGGACCTACACCATCGCCAAGAACCCCGGGCAGCTCCTCACCGCCCAGGGCGCCAACGAACCCCTCGTCATCCTGCCGCCCGGCGCGGCGCCGGGCGCCCAGGAGTGGGAGGTGGTGCGGCTCACCCACGGCAACATCGCCCTGCGCAACATCCGGCAGAACACCTACGTGGGCCACCAGGGCACGTTCCGGCCCCACCGGTTCGCCGTGACGACGAGCACCCCGTACGAGTGGGGGCTGAGCCCGGCGCTGCGCACGAGCAAGGGCTTCCTCGCCTTCCACCTCCAGGCTCCCGACAGCGAACTGGTCCTCGACCGGAGCCCGTTGGCGGTCTACCCGCCCCGCGTCGACCTTCAGCTCCCCCGGAAGGGCGACATGCGTCAGGCGTGGCAGTTCCGGGCCGTCACGAAGTGACCCACCAGTGGTCGCTACGCGATCGCCTGGCGTACCGCGCGTACCAGTGCCTGGGCCCTCGGGTCCGCCGTGACGCTCTTGCGGAAGCCGTTCGTGACATAGCCGAAGGCGATGCCGGCCTCCGGGTCGGCGAAACCGAGGGCGCCGCCGCGGCCCGGGTGGCCGAAGGAGGCCGGGGAGAGCAGCGGGGAGGCGGCGCCGTCCAGCATGTAGCCGAGGCCGAAGCGGGTGGTGACGACGAGGGTACGGTCGGGGCCCGCGGACTGCTCGGCCCGGGCGAGTTCGGCCGTCTCCGGGGTGAACAGCCGCTGCCCGCCGTCCACTTCGCCGATCAGCGAGGCGTAGAAGCTGGACAGTCCCTCCGCCGTGCCGATGCCGTTGGAGGCGGGGAGGGCGGCGGCGCGGTAGGCGGGGTCGTTCTCGTCGGGCAGGGGCGTGATCGCGGCGAAGGCGCGCCGGGTGAGGGACGCAGGGTCGGCGTAGGCGTCGGCCACGGCTCGCTTGGGGCGCGTCTTCAGCGCGCCGGCCGTCTCCGGGGGCGCCACCTGCCCGACGCGTCCGACCCGGGCGGCCTGGTCCGCGGGGAGCCCCAGCCACAGGTCGGCGCCGACCGGGCCCGCGATCTCGTCCGCGATCCACTCACCGACCGGACGCCCGGTGACCCGCCGTATCAGCTCGCCGACCAGCCAGCTGTACGTCTGCGCGTGGTACCCGTGGTCCGCTCCCGGCTCCCACACCGGCGTCTGCGCGGCGACCGCCGCGGCGCCGAGGTCCGGGTCGGCCGCCTCCGACGGGGTCAGCGGACGGTCCAGGACCGGAACTCCCGCGCGATGCGTGAGCAGATGCCGTACGAGGGTCCGCTCCTTGCCGGCCGCCTTGTACTCCGGCCACCACTCGCCGACCGGCGCGTCCAGGTCCAGCTCGCCGCGCTGGTGCAGCAGCAGGAGTGCGGCGGCGGCGACGCCCTTGGTCGCCGAGCGCACGATCTGCGCGGTGCTCTGTTCCCACGGCTCACTGCCGTCGACGTCCTTCGTGCCGCCCCACAGGTCGACGACCTTGTGCCCGTCGCGATGGACGACCACGGCCGCGCCGCGGTCGCCGAGCGCCTCGAAGTTCCGTACGAACGCTGCCCTGACCGGCTCGAAGCCCTCGGCAACCGTGCCCTGCACCTTCACGTCCGTACTCCGTTCCCTCACACGCCTGCGACGGTGGGTGCAACGCGTACGTACAGCCTGCGATTCCTTCGTTTCGGGCGGTTTTCGTCACCCCAGCAGAATCGTGACGTCGATGTTGCCGCGGGTCGCGTTCGAGTAGGGGCAGACCTCGTGGGCCGCGTCGACCAGCTTCGTGGCGATGTCCGGGTCGAGGACGGGCAGGGAGACGCTGAGCGCGACCGCAAGGCCGTAGCCGCGCTGCTTGTTGGGGCCGATGCCGACCTTCGCGGCGACCGCGGAACCCGTCAGGTCGTAGCCCGCCCGACGGCCGACCAGGACCAGCGCGTTGTGGAAGCAGGAGCTGTAGCCGGCCGCGAACAGCTGCTCCGGGTTGGTGCCGTTGCCGTCGCCGCCGAGCTCCGGAGGCATCGCCACCTTCAGTTCGATCTGGCCGTCCTGACTGGTGACATAGCCGTCCCGGCCGCCGTGCGCGGTGGCCTCGGCGACATACATGATCTTCGTTGGGCGGGTGTCGAGGACGGTGTCGACGGCGGTGTCGACGGCGGTGTCTTCGGTCACGGCAGGACCTCCCCCAGGGCGGACACAACGGCAGACAGCACAGCGGTGTGCAAGTACATCGTGCACAAGGTACTGGCGGGTAGGGCTTGTTGGGCTACTGGGGGGTAGTGACCGGAGGTAACACCTCGCGCGGTGCGCTGTGCACGTCGTCAGCGGGCGCTCTCGGCCGCCGCCCCCGCCCGCTGCGCGAGCTGCCACAACTCCTCGCGCAACCGCGCGACCTCCGCCGCGCCGAGCCCCGTCGTCGCAAGCAGCGCGCCCGGCACGCGCGCCGCACGCTCCCTCAGTTCCTCCGCGCGCCCCGTGCAGGCAACCAGCACCGAGCGCTCGTCGTGCGCCGCGCGCTCCCGGCGTACGAGCCCCGCCGCCGCAAGCCGCTTGAGCAGCGGCGACACCGTGCCGTAGTCGAGCCGGAGCGCCGCCGCCAACTCCTTGACCGTGGTCTCGCCGCGCTCCCACAGGACGAGCAGCACAAGGTACTGCGGGTAGGTCAGACCGAGCTCGTCGAGGAGCGGGCGGTACGCGGCCGTCACCGCGCGCTGGGCGGCGTACAGCGCGAAGCACAGCTGCTCGTCCAGCAGCAGCGACCCGGCGTCCTCGTGTTCCGTCACGCGCCCATTGTCACGGACGCCCGGGGGCGGCCGTCACGGAAACGCGTCATGCAGGCCCCGACCCGGTCGGCACCGACCGTGGGTCGAAGCCGAAGGGCAGCTCCAGACGGTGCGCCCGCATGAGCTCGTCGTCGCCGAGCAGGTCGCCGGTCGGACCGTCGGCGGCGATGACGCCGTCGCTCAGGATCAGCGAGCGCGGGCACAACTCGAGGGCGTACGGCAGGTCGTGGGTGACCATGAGCACGGTCACGTCGAGGGAGCGCAGGATGTCGGCCAGTTCGCGACGGGAGGCCGGGTCGAGGTTGGAGGACGGCTCGTCCAGGACGAGGATCTCCGGTTCCATGGCCAGTACGGTCGCGACGGCCACCCGGCGCCGCTGCCCGAAGGACAGATGGTGCGGGGGCCGGTCCTGGAAGTCGGCCATCCCCACCTGTTCCAGCGCCCGCTGCACGCGCCCCTGGAGTTCCGCCCCCGTCAGCCCGGCCGCGGCCGGGCCGAAGGCGACGTCCTCGCGGACGGTCGGCATGAAGAGCTGGTCGTCGGGGTCCTGGAAGACGATGCCGACGCGGCGCCGGATCTCGGCCATGTTCTGCTTGCCGACGGGCAGCCCGGCCACCCGCACCGAGCCCGTGCCGCCGCTCAGGATGCCGTTGAGGTGCAGCACCAGCGTGGTCTTGCCGGCCCCGTTCGGCCCGAGCAGCGCGACCCGTTCGCCGCGTTCGACCCGGAAGTCCACGCCGAAGAGGGCCTGGTGCCCGTCGGGGTAGGCGAAGGCGAGGCCGGAAACTTCCAGCGAGGGTGTCACCAAATCCTCCGAATCCCACCGTGCGATCGGGCCGTCGATCACGAACGGTGCACTGCGAGAACCAAGCATGCACGTTCCTTTTGGCGTTCACATAGAACCGGGCTGGTCTCAACCCGGCTGGTGTTGATCGTGTAAGTCTCGGTTGTCCGCTGGACAGCCAAGCAGCGTGAGCCAGGAATCCCTCTTGCTCGCAAGAGGGAGGAGTCAAAGCACCCATCCCAGCAAACACACAACGAGAGCCGCACCCGGGAGCGCGAGGGCGTACGACCACTGCGCCCGGGACGCGGTCACCTCGTCGATCACCGGCATCACACCGGCGTAGCCACGGCTGACCATCGCGAGATGCACGCGCTCACCGCGCTCGTAGGAGCGGATGAACAGGGCCCCGGCGGACTTCGCCAGCACCCCCCAGTGCCGTACGCCGCGCGCCTCGAAGCCCCGTGACTCCCGGGCGATGCGCATCCGCCGCATCTCGTCGGTGATGAGATCGCCGTACCGGATCATGAACGACGCGATCTGCACCAGCAGCGGCGGCAGTTTCAGCCGCTGCAGGCCGAGCAGCAGTTCCCGCAGTTCGGTGGTGGAGGCCAGCAGCACGGACGCGGCGACGCCCAGCGTGCCCTTGGCGAGCACGTTCCAGGCACCCCACAGTCCGCTGACGCTCAGCGACATGCCCAGCACCTCGGTGCGCTCGCCCTCCGCGACGAACGGCAGGAGCACGGCGAACGCGACGAACGGCACCTCGATCAGCAGCCGTTTGAGCAGAAAACCGGCGGGCACGCGCGCGACGGCGGCGACGACGCCCAGCAGCACGGCGTACGCCCCGAATGCCCACATCGCCTCCCGCGGTGTGGACACCATGACCACGACGAAGGCGAAGGTGGCGGCGAGCTTGGTGTGCGGCGGCAGGGCGTGCACGGGGGAGGACCCCGACCGATAGAGCCTGTGGGCGTGGCCCGCACCCATGTCAGACGCCCGTGCTCGTGGGCGAAGCGGGCGACACGTCGGTTCCCTCGTCGGTGCGCCGGCGGCGCACCGCCCAGAAGATGCCGCTGCCCGCGACGACGGTGACGCCGACGCCGATCACACCGGCGAGGCCGCCGGACAGGCGAGCGTTGTCGACGTCCTTGACGCCGTAGTCGGCGAGCGGGGAGTCGGCGATGTCGTGTTCCTCGGCGGACTCGGCGAAGCCCTTGTCCTCGGCGACCTTCTCCAGGCCGTCGGGGCTGGCGGAGGCGTAGAAGCTGACGAAACCGGCGAGGACGAGGGAGGTGACAAGGCCGACGAGCCAGACCTTGCGGTGAGACCGCGCGGCGACCGCGACCGGTTCCGCGGCGGGCGCGTCGACGAGCTCGCCGCCGACCCGCAGCTTCAGCGGCCGGCGCAGATCACGGGCGCCGTACACGAGATCCGGCCGGACGGCGACGACGGCGCCGACGGTGAGCGCGGTGATCGCGGCCTCGCCGATGCCGATGAGGATGTGGACGCCGACCATGGCGGTGGCGACCTTGCCGAGGGAGACGTCGGTGGTGCCGCCGACCGCGTAGAACAGGGTGAAGGCGACGGCGGCGGCCGGCACCGACACCAGGGCGGCGACGAAGGAGGCCGCGGTGACCGAGCGGCGGCTGCGCGGCAGCACCTTCACCAGGCCGCGGAAGAGGGCGTAGGCGACGACGGTTCCGACGATCGCCATGTCGGTGATGTTCACGCCCAGTGCGGTCAGGCCGCCGTCCGCGAAGAGGATGCCCTGCATCAGCAGGACGACGGATATGCACAGGACGCCGGTATAGGGGCCAACGAGTATCGCGGCGAGGGCGCCGCCCAGCAGATGTCCGCTGGTCCCGGCCGCGACCGGGAAGTTCAGCATCTGCACCGCGAAGATGAACGCCGCCACGAGACCGGCCAGCGGCGCGGTGCGCTCGTCGAGCTCGCGGCGCGCGCCGCGCAGGCTGACGGCGACGGCGCCCGCGGCGACGACTCCGGCCACGGCGGAGGTGGGGGCGTTGATGAATCCGTCAGGTACATGCACCGTTCGATGATAGTGGCTTAATGCGAATGCCTTGCAAGAGCGAGTCAGTCTCCTGTTGCTCCATGCGCGTGCATGGGAGATCGCCCGTCCGGTGAGCATAATCCCGAAAATATGGGACATTGGAGAGGGAAGTGGATGCACAGCTTTCGCACAGCTCACGCAGGGTGAAGGGGCCGTCCGATGTCTGTAGTCGAACAGTACGCACGAGCCCAGATCGTCACGGACGAGGACGTCCAGGTACTCGAGGAGAAGGGAGCGGTTCCGGTCGTTCTGCGCTACGACCCCGACATCGACCCGCGCGCGGTCCGCATACGTCTGCCCGGCCCGCACGAGTGGTCCTTCTCCCGGTCCCTGCTCGAACAGGGCCTGCGCGCACCGGCCGGCTCCGGCGAGGTACGGGTGTGGCCGTGCGGGCGGGTGCAGGCCGTGGTCGAGTTCCACTCCGCGCAAGGCACGGCGGTCGTGCGGTTCGAGATGAAGGCCCTGATCCGCTTCCTGCGCCGGACGTACATGGCGGCCGCGACGCCGGTACGCGGCTGACGCGCGCGTCAGTCGCCCTGCTTCAGCAGCGCCGCCACGATCGGTCCCGCCGTCTCCCCGCCGTGCCCGCCCGACTGGACGACACCCGCGGCGGCGAGGTCACCCCGATACGCCGTGAACCAGCCGTTGGGCTTCTTCTGACCGTCGACCTCGGCGGAGCCGGTCTTCGCACCGACGTCACCGGTGACTCCCGCCATCGCCTCCGCCGCCGTACCGTACGCCGCCGTGTAGGCCATCAGCTCCCGCAGCTGCGACAGCGCGGACGCGGACAGCGTGCGCGAGGCCGTGGCCAGCTTGCGCCCGTCCACCGACGGGGCGACCAGGTACGGCTGGTGGAAGACGCCCGCCTTGATCGTCGCCGACACCGACGCCATGTTCAGCGGGTTCATCCGCACCCCGCCCTGGCCGATGAGCGACGCCGCCATCTGGGCGTCGGACTGCACCGGCACGGCGCCGTCGAAGGTCGGTACGCCGACCGACCAGTTGTTCTGCGACAGACCGAACACCTGCTGCGCCTGCTTGGTCAGATCGTCGTCGGCCAGCTCGGGCGCCTGGCTGATGAAGGCCGTGTTGCAGGACCGCGCGAAGCTCGCCTTGAACGTCCCGTCCTTGATCTGGAACTTGTCGTCGTTCTGGAACTTCCAGCCCCCGTACGAGAAGTACTTGGGGCACGGATGCTGCTTGTCCGCGGACGCCAGCCCCTTCTCGATCAGCAGCGACGACGTGATGACCTTCATCGTCGAACCGGGCGCCAGCGAGCCCTGGAAGGCGGTGTTGAAGCCGCGGGAGGCGTTCGCGACCGCCAGGATCTCGCCCGTCGAGGGCCGCAGCACCACCACCGACGCCCGCGCCTTCGAGGCGACCTGGTCCTCCGCCGCCGCCTGCACCGACGGGCTGAGCGTCGTCTTCACCTTGCCCGGCGTGCCCTCGCTCAGCTCCAGCAGCGTCTTGTCGGACAGCTCCTTGGCCTGGGAGGCCTTCCCGCGGACCACCTGGAGCTCGACGCCCGCCTTGCCGCCCGCCGTCTTGCCGTACTTCTCGCGCAGCCCGTCCATCACCGGCCCCAGCGACGGGTACTCCTTCGTCGTCAGCTCCCCGCCGTCCCGGTCCAGCGCCGTCACCGGCGGCGTCCCGGACTCGCCGGTCACGAGCCGGTCGCCGGCCCGCAGGTCGGGGTGCACGACGGCCGGCTCCCAGGCGACGATCGGCGTGCCGTCCGAGTCCTGTCGTACGACCTTCAGTGAACTCTCGTACGACAGCGGCTTGCTGACCCCCTTGTACGACACCGTGCCCTTCACGGTGAACGGGAGCCGGTCGCCCGTGCGGGTGCCAGGGGTGAGCGTGACGTCCTTGATGTGGGCGTCCTTGGCGTGGGCGGTCAGCAGGGTCTTCGCCGCGGTGGCGTCGTCCGTGGCGGCCGCCGCCTGCGTCACCCGGCCCTGTTGCCAGGCCGTGAGGAACTCCCGGGCGGCGGTGGTGACCTCGGTGGCCGACAGCGGGCCGGTCTTCACGGACTTCTTCCCGCCGGCGGAGGTCGCCGACGTGCCGTCCTCGGCCGCGGCCCCGCCACCGAACAGCGCGTAGGCGCCGATCCCGGCACCGCCGACGACCACGGCGATCACCCCGCCGATGACGGCGGGCTTCGTCTTCCGTCGCTCGGCGACGCGCCTTCTCTTGCCCACTGCTTCCCGATCCTCCGCGCATTCCCGGGTCCGCCGCCCTCATGGCCGGCTATGGCCCGTGCGGCCGTACCGGCCTCGTAGCACTCACAGTCCCCAACGACGGCCCCACCCTAGAGTCCCGTCCTGTGCGGGGGAGATGTGGGTGACATCAGCCACCCGCCCGCAGGACGGCCGCCACGATCGGACCGGCCGCGTCACCGCCGCGACCGCCCTGCTGGGCCATGGCCGCCGCCGCAACGTCGTTGCGATAGCCAGTGAACCAGCTGTTGGCCTTGGCCTGCCCGTCCACCTCCGCCGAACCGGTCTTCGCCCCGATGTCGCCGCCCAGCCGGGACATCACGCCGGCCGCGGTGCCGCTGGTGGCGGTGCGGTTCATCATGGCGCGCAGCTGGGTGACGGTGCTGCCCGACAGACCCTGCGCCCGGGCCAGTTCACGGTCGTCGAGGCGCTGCGGCACGATCACCGGCTGCCGGAACGTGCCCGTCATCGCCGTCGACGTCACCGAGGCCATGTTCAGCGGGCTCATCTGGACCTGGCCCTGGCCGATCATGTTGGCCGCGGTGTCCGGGCCGCCGGAGGCGGGGACCGAGCCGTCGAAGGAGGGGATGCCGACCTTCCAGTTGTCCTGGCCGAGCCCGAAGCGCTCCTGCGCCTCCTTGGTCAGGGAGTCCACCTGCACCTCGTCCGCGAACTTGATGAAGGCCGTGTTGCAGGAGCGGGCGAAGCTCTCGGAGAGGGTCGCGTTCTCGTTCGGGGTCATGCCGGTGAGGTTGTGGAAGGTCTGGCTCTCCGAGACCGCCGAGTCGGGGCAGGGCGCAGGACCGTTCATGCTGGTGAGGCCGTTGTCGATGAGGGTCGCTGCGGTGAGGATCTTCATCGTGGAGCCGGGCGCCACCTGGCCGAGGAACGCCGCGTTCCAGCCGTCCGTGCGGTTGTTGGCGACCGCCAGCACCTCGCCGGTGCTCGGTTTGACGGCGACCACGGACGACTCGTCGTACTCCTTGACCGCCTTCTCGGCCGCCGCCTGCACGCCCGCGCTGAGCGTCGTCGGCAGTCTGCCCGGCTTGCCCTCGGACAGGGTCAGCAGCGAGGTGTCGGCCGCCTCGCCGGCCGTGTGCCGGACGGCGAGTTCGACGCCGGGGGTGCCGCCGGCCTTGTCGCCGTAGCGGGCGCGCAGCTCGTCCAGGATCGGGCCCAGCGAGGGGTACTTCTCCTCCGTCAGGACGGTGCCGTCGCGGTCGACCGCCTCGATGGGCGGGTTCGCCGCCTCCTCGGTGACGAGGGTGTCGCCGTCCTTCAGGGTGGGATGGACGACGGACGGCTTCCAGTCGACCAGCGCCCGCCCGGTGGTGACCCCGCGGACGACGGTGAGGCGGCTGTCGTACGCGAGCGGCTTGGACTTCCCGTCGTACGACACCGTCGCCTTCACCGAGAAGGGGACCGTACGGCCGGTCGCCTCACCGGGCGTGATCTTCACGGCGGTGATGTGCGCGTCCTGCCCGAAGGACGTCAGCAGCGGCTCGGCCTCGGCGTCGTTGTTCGTGTACGACGCCGCCTTCGCGCCCTGCGCCTTCTCCCAGGCGGCGAAGAACGCGCGTGTCGTCTCCTCGACCTCCGCACTGCTGGGCGGCCCGGTCTTGACGGCCTCCTCGCCGGCCGAGCCGGCCGAGCCGTCACCGTTCAGCGCGGACACGAGGTTGAAGGCGCCGTACCCGGCCCCTCCCACCATCACGACGAACACACTGCCGACGACGGCAGCCTTGACCCCCTTGCGCACGACGCGCCCCCTCCCCGTTCTCGATCTCCGCACTCTAAGGGGGACCTGTGAACGACGGGGCGGGTGTTTCTCAGATTGTTAGACCTGTCGTCAGACCCAGGTGTCCAGCCACATCCGCGACCGCCAGTCGTCGATCGGGATCGCGGTGCCGGTGTACAGGGGCCAGAAGTAGATGAAGTTCCACGCGATCAGCAGCACCAGCACGCCCGTACCCGTCGCGCCCGCCACCCGGCGGGTGTCGCTCGAGCGGGCCGGGCCGACCAGCGCACCGGCCAGCATCGCCACCGCCAGGCACAGGAACGGCACGAACACCACGGCGTAGAAGAAGAAGATCGTCCGCTCCTGGAAAAAGAACCAGGGCAGATAGCCGGCCACGATCCCGCAGGCGATGGCGCCCGCGCGCCAGTCGCGGCGGAAGAACCAGCGCCACAGGACGTACAGGAGTGCGAAGCAGGCCACCCACCACAGCATCGGTGTGCCCAGCGCCAGCACCTCGCGGGCGCACTTCTCGCCCGCGTCGACCGGGCAGCCGTCCTTGCCGGGGGCGGGGGACTCGTAGAAGTACGACACCGGGCGGCCGGTGACGAGCCAGCTCCACGGGTTGGACTGGTACGTGTGCGGCGAGGTCAGGTGGGTGTGGAAATCCAGCACCTGGTGCTCGTAGTGCCACAGGCTGCGCCACCAGTCCGGGAACAGCCAGGACCAGTTGCTGTCCTTGCCGTCGGTCGCGGCCCAGTTGCGGTAGTAGCCGCCGGAACCGTCGGTGGCGGAGAGGATCCAGCCGGTCCAGGAGACGAGGTAGGTGAGGAGGGCCACCGGCACCGTCTTCAGGAACGCCCAGCCCAGATCGCGCTTGATCACCGCCACGTACGGGCGGCGGGCGCCCGCAACCCGGCGCGAGCCGACGTCCCACAGCACGGCCATCACACAGAACGCCGCCAGGAAGTACAGGCCGTTCCACTTGGTGCCGAGGGCCAGGCCCAGCATCAGACCCGCCGCCAGCCGCCAGGGGCGCCATCCGAACCGCGTGTTCTCCGCCGTGTACGCGTCCGGGCGGACCCTGCCGTCGGCGTCCGCCGGGAGCGCGGCGGCCAGTTTCTCCCGCGCCTTGTCGCGGTCGATCAGCAGGCAGCCGAACGCCGCCAGCACGAAGAACATCAGCACGCCGTCGAGCAGTGCCGTACGGCTCATCACGAAGTGCAGACCGTCCACCGCCATCAGCGCGCCCGCCAGACAGCCGAGGAACGTGGAGCGGAAGAGGCGGCGGCCGATGCGGCAGAGCATCAGGACGGAGAGGGTGCCCAGCAGTGCCGTCATGAACCGCCAGCCGAACGGGTTGAACCCGAACATCAGCTCGCCGAGCCCGATGACGTACTTGCCGACCGGCGGATGCACGACATACGCCGCGTCCGTCGGGATCGGGACGTTCCCGTTCGAGGAGAGGATGAGGTCGTTGACGTTCTTGTCCCAGTTGACCTCAAACCCGCGGTGGACGATCGCCCACGCGTCCTTGGCGTAGTACGTCTCGTCGAATATCACCGCCTTCGGGTTGCCCAGGTTCCAGAACCGCAGCACGCCCGCGAACAGCATCACCAGCAGCGGACCGCCCCAGCCCGACCAGCGGACGATCCGCTCGGCGAGCGTGTGCCGGATACCGAGGCCCGCCCACAGCCGCGGGGAGGGCTCGGTGTACGGCGGCACCAGCCGGTCCCGGACATCGCCGCGGGATCCCGACGGCACGTATCCGAAACGGCGCAGCCGCTGCTGCCACGAGGGCCGCTGCTCGTGGGGGGCCTGCTCCTGCCGGGTGTCCGTGGAGGACGCGGTACTGGTCACCGCGCCATCGTAGGGAACAGGTCTGTGGGAGTCCCGTGGACCGCCCCTGCGAGGATGGAAACGTGACTGGAACCCTTGTACTGGCAGGCACCCCCATCGGCGACATCGCGGACGCCCCGCCCCGGCTCGCCGAGGAGCTGGCCGGGGCCGACGTGGTCGCCGCCGAGGACACCAGGCGGCTGCGGCGGCTCACCCAGGCGCTGGGCGTCACGCCCAAGGGGCGCGTCGTGTCGTACTTCGAGGGCAACGAAGCCGCCCGTACGCCGGAACTGGTCGAGGAACTGCTCGGCGGCGCGCGCGTGCTGCTGGTGACGGACGCCGGGATGCCGTCGGTGTCGGACCCGGGGTACCGGCTGGTCGCGGCGGCCGTGGAGAAGGACATCAAGGTCACGGCCGTGCCCGGTCCGTCCGCCGTACTCACCGCACTCGCACTGTCCGGGCTGCCCGTGGACCGGTTCTGCTTCGAGGGGTTCCTGCCGCGCAAGGCGGGGGAGCGGCTGTCGCGGCTGCGGGAGGTCTCCGGCGAGCGCCGGACGCTCGTCTACTTCGAGGCCCCGCACCGGCTCGACGACACGCTCGCCGCGATGGCCGAGGTGTTCGGGGCGGAGCGGCGGGCCGCCGTGTGCCGGGAGCTGACCAAGACGTACGAGGAGGTCAGGCGGGGTTCGCTGGGGGAGCTCGCGGAATGGGCCGCGGAGGGGGTTCGCGGGGAGATCACCGTCGTGGTCGAGGGGGCGCCGGAGAGGGCCGAGGCTGTCGACGCGGAGGAGATGGTGCGGCGGGTGCGGGTGCGGGAGGAGGCGGGGGAGCGGCGGAAGGAGGCGATTGCTGCGGTGGCGGTGGAGGTGGGGGTGCCTAAGCGGGTTGTCTTCGACGCGGTGGTTGCTTCTAAGCGCCGTTGAGGGTGGGGGTGCGGGTGCGTTGTGGTTGATCGCGCCCACGGTGGGGGTCCCCCCGCTCGAGCGAAGCCGAGAGTGGGGGAGGAGCCGCATGTCGTCACAGCCCCGCGCCCCTTTAGGGCGTTGTCCCACGCGTCGGTAAAGGGGTGCGGGCGTATGGGCAAGGTACGGCCAAGGCCGGCTCAACACTGGACAGGTTTCGTGCGTTCGCTCCCGCCCGGGAGTCCACTGGGTGGCGGGATGCAATCCGTCCCTCCAGCGGACAACAGGAGCTGGTAATGAGCGAGATCACTGGACAGACCGGCCTTCGCAACGGGGCGACCGCCGTGGTCAACGAGTCGTATTCCTTCGCCTGCATGCGCTGCGGGCACGGCTGGGAGCAGTCGTACGAGATCGAGCACCACACGGACGTGGAGGGCCGCGAGTTCGTGATGTACGTGGCGGACGGGCGGGTGGTGCCCTCGCCGCTGAGCCGGCCCACGTGCCGGAACTGTGACGGACATGTGGTGCGCATCATGAGGGCCGGGCAGGTGTCGTCGGTCCGTGATGCGGCTGACAGGGAGCATCACCACTGGCACCTGTCCGATCTCCTGCACCCGTTCCAGCGCCGGGCCGACTGAGACGGCCGGCGGCTCGGGGGAGGCGTGCCCCTTTCGTAGGATCGGGGCATGCCTTCCCCCGCCGAAGCCCCGCCCCTGCCCGAACCCCTCCGGGTCCCGGTCGCCGACTCCCACACCCACCTCGACATGCAGTCCGGCACGGTGGAGGAGGGCCTCGCCAAGGCCGCGTCGGTCGGTGTGACGACGGTCGTGCAGGTGGGGTGCGATGTGAACGGCTCCCGGTGGGCGGCCGAGACGGCGGCGGCGTACGAGAACGTCCACGCGGCCGTCGCGCTGCATCCCAACGAGGCCCCGCGCATCGTCCACGGGGATCCCGACGGCTGGTCGCGGCAGGGGGCGCGCGAGCCGGGCGGTGACGCCGGGCTCGACGAGGCGCTCGCCGAGATCGACCGGCTGGCCGCGCTGCCGCAGGTGAAGGCCGTCGGGGAGACGGGGCTGGACTACTTCCGCACCGGCCCGGAGGGCAAGGAGGCGCAGGAGCGGTCCTTCCGCGCCCATATCGAGATCGCCAAGCGGCACGGCAAGGCGCTGGTCATCCACGACCGCGAGGCTCATGCGGATGTGCTGCGGGTCCTGAAGGAGGAGGGCGCGCCCGATCGGACCGTCTTCCACTGCTACTCCGGTGACGCGGAGATGGCGGAGCTGTGCGCCCGCGCCGGTTACTACATGTCCTTCGCCGGAAACGTCACCTTCAAGAACGCCCAGAACCTGCGCGACGCGCTCGCCGTGGCTCCGCTGGAGCTGGTGCTGGTGGAGACCGACGCCCCGTTTCTGACGCCGGCGCCGTACCGCGGACGGCCCAACGCCCCGTATCTCGTTCCGGTCACGGTGCGTGCGATGGCCGCCGTGCGCGGCATCGACGAGGACGCGCTGGCGACGGCTCTCGGCGCGAACACGGCGCGTGCCTTCGGTTACTGACCCATAACGCACCACGCTGTGTAGTCGCGTCGCTTTGGAGAGTGACGACCGCTCGGCTAGGTTCTGGGGGCCCGATCCGGACCCCTCCGGCCCCTGGAGCGTGTCGGTGTGAGCAACTCGCAGTTCGAGACGTACAAGCCATATGAGCCGTATGAGTCGTATGAGCCATATGAGACCCACGAGGCATATGGCACCTATGAGCCGTCGGCGTACGCCGGTTTTGATGTGCACAGTGCGCCGACGCTGGCGTATGGCGTCACGTATGACACATACGACACGGGCGACACAGACGGTGACACGTACCGGCCCGCTTACGAGATGCCCGATCCTGTGCTGCCCCGGCAGGGCGGGTCGCGCGCCGGAGTGGAGCGGCGGGGTGCGCGCCGGCGCAGGGGGCGGCGGTACGCCGAGCGCGCGGACGGCTCCGTGCGCCGTCTGCTCCCGCAGGCACTGGTCGTCGCCTTCCTCGCCGGCGGCACCACCGCGTTCGTCGCCGAGGACAAGGCTGTCGAGCTGAGCGTCGACGGCGAACCGCGCCGGCTGCACACCTTCGCCGACGATGTGACCGAGCTGCTCGCGGAGGAGGGTGTGGAGGTGGGGGCGCACGACATGGTCACACCCGCCCCCGGCACGGAACTCACCAACGGCGACGAGATCGCCGTGCACTACGGGCGCCCCGTCCGGCTCACCCTCGACGGCGAACGCCGCGAGGTGTGGACGACGGCGCGCACGGTGGAAGGGGCGCTCAAGCAGCTGGGGGTGCGTGCGGAGGGCGCGTACCTGTCCGCCTCGCGCTCCCGGCGTATCGGGCGTGCGGGCCTCACGCTCGACGTGCGCACCGAGCGGTCCGTGACGATCATGGCGGACGGCCGCGCCCGCACCATCCGCACCAACGCCGCCACCGTGGGCGAGGCCGTCGACGAGGCCGGGATCACCCTGCACGGCCAGGACGCCACCTCCGTCCCGGCCGACAGCTTCCCGCGCGACGGGCAGACGGTCAGCGTGCTGCGGATCACCGCCACGAGGGAGGTGATCGAGGAGCAGATCCCGTTCCAGGTGCGGCGGATCGAGGATCCGACGGTGTTCCGGGGCACGGAGGTCATCGAGCGGGCCGGGCAGCCGGGCCTGCGCCGGGTCACGTACTCCGTGCGCAGCGTGAACGGGGTCCGGCAGAAGCCGCGGCGGATCGGCTCCGAGGTCGTGCGCGAGCCGACCGCGCAGGTGGTGAAGGTGGGGACGCAGCCGTTGCCGACGTCCGTGCAGAGCGCCGACCACCTCAACTGGCAGGGCCTCGCGGCATGCGAGTCCGGCGGCCGCCCCGGCGCGGTCGACGCCTCGGGAACGTACGGCGGCCTCTACCAGTTCGACGCCCACACCTGGCGCAGCCTGGGCGGCACCGGCCGCCCCCAGGACGCCCCGGCCACTGAACAAACCCTCCGAGCAAAGAAACTCTACGTACGCCGAGGCACGGCCCCCTGGCCACACTGTGGCAGCCGGCTGCACTCGTAGGCCGCGGGCATGCGTGCCGCCTGGTGGGCTGGGGGTTGCGCAGCCCGGCGCTGGCGGGGTGCCTCCCCCACTCTCGGCTTCGCTCGAGCGGGGGACCCCCATCGCCCACCCGTGCCGCCCCAGCGGCACGACTGCCCGCAGCTGCGGCGGGGCAACCGAAGAACCCGGCCCACCCACCGCCCCGTACCCTTGTCCCCGTGACCAGCCCCACCCCCGACGCCCTCCTGGGCCCCGCCGACATCCGTGATCTGGCGGAAGCCCTCGGCGTACGCCCCACCAAACAGCGCGGCCAGAACTTCGTCATCGACGCCAACACGGTCCGCCGTATCGTCCGCACCGCGGACGTCCGCCCCGACGACGTGGTCGTGGAGGTCGGCCCGGGACTCGGCTCGCTCACCCTCGCCCTGCTCGAGGTCGCCGATCGCGTCACCGCCGTAGAGATCGACGACGTACTCGCCGCAGCACTGCCCGCGACGATCGCGGCCCGCATGCCGGACCGCGCGGAGCGCTTCGCGCTGGTGCACTCCGACGCGATGCACGTGACCGAGCTGCCGGGCCCGCCCCCGACCGCGCTGGTCGCCAACCTCCCCTACAACGTCGCCGTGCCCGTCCTGCTGCACATGCTGGACACCTTCCCGAGCATCGAGCGCACCCTCGTGATGGTGCAGGCCGAGGTCGCCGACCGGCTCGCCGCGGCGCCCGGCTCGAAGGTGTACGGCGTGCCGTCCGTGAAGGCGAACTGGTACGCCGAGGTCAAGCGGGCCGGCGCCATCGGCCGCAACGTCTTCTGGCCCGCGCCCAACGTCGACAGCGGGCTCGTCTCGCTCACCCGCCGCCCCGAGCCGCTGAAGACCACGGTCACGAAGCGCGAGGTGTTCGCCGTGATCGACGCGGCGTTCGCCCAGCGCCGCAAGACCCTGCGGGCCGCGCTCGCGGGGTGGGCCGGTTCGGCGGCGGCCGCCGAGGCGGCGCTCGTCGCGGCCGGGGTCTCGCCGCAGGCGCGTGGCGAGGCGCTGACCGTCGAGGAGTTCGCCCGTATCGCGGAGCACAAGGAAGTCGGCGCCCAGCACAAGGAGTCCGAGTAAGTGAGCGCGAGCGTCACCGTACGCGTCCCCGCCAAGGTCAACGTCCAGCTCGCGGTCGGCGCCGCCCGCCCCGACGGCTTCCACGACCTGGCCAACGTCTTCCTGGCGGTCGGGCTGTACGACGAGGTCACGGTCACCGCGGCCGACGAACTCCGCGTCACCTGCGACGGCCCGGACGCCGGCCAGGTCCCCCTGGACCGCACGAACCTCGCGGCCCGCGCGGCCGAAGCGCTGGCCGAGCGGTACGGCCGCACCCCGGACGTGCACATCCACATCGCCAAGGACATCCCCGTGGCCGGCGGTATGGCGGGCGGCAGCGCGGACGGTGCGGGTGCGCTGCTGGCCTGCGACGCACTGTGGGGCACGGGCGCCTCCCATGACGAACTGCTCGACATCTGCGCCGAGTTGGGCAGCGACGTGCCGTTCAGCCTGGTCGGCGGGGCGGCTCTCGGTACGGGACGCGGCGAGAAGCTGACGACGCTCGAAGTGGGCGGCACCTTCCACTGGGTGTTCGCGATGGCGGACCGGGGGCTGTCGACCCCGGCGGTCTTCCGGGAGTTCGACCGGCTCGGCGAGGGCATGGACATCCCCGAGCCGGTCGCCTCCCAGGCACTCCTCGACGCCCTGGCCAAGGGCGACCCGGACGCGCTCGCCGCCGCCGTGTCCAACGACCTCCAGCCCGCCGCCCTCTCCCTGTTCCCCGAGCTCGCCGGCACCCTCGCGGCCGGCCGCGCCGCCGGCGCCCTCACCGCGCTGGTCTCCGGCTCCGGTCCGACGACCGCGTTCCTCGCCCGCGACCCCGAGTCCGCGGCGAAGGTGGCCGAGGCGCTGAGCGCGTCGGGGACGTGCCGGACGGTGCGTACGGCTTCGGGGCCGGCGCCCGGGGCGACGGTGCTCGGCAGCTGAGTACGGCCGGCGGCGACAGGCCCTGTCCCGCACCAGCGGGTGACCGGCGCCCCTCTGGTTGATCTTCTTCGCCCTATCTCCACGAGGAATTGGGGGAGTTGTGGTGCTGGAGAGGTAGATGGGGCGAATATCGTTCTTTCATGTTTCAACCATCCCACCGCAGGAAACGGCCCCTCTCCCGCCGCGGAGTGCTCGGAGCCGCCGGAGCCGTGGCCGCCGGTGCAGCACTGACCCCGGCGGTCTTCGCCGCCGCCGACTCCGACGAGCCGGCCGCCGGCCCGGCCCCGGGCACCCGGCCGGAGACCTTCCCGGCCACCCGCTCGTCCTCCGCCGCCGACACCGCCACCCTCTCCTTCGCCGCCTCCTACGTGGGCGTCCGCTGGAAGGGCGCCCAGGAAGGCGCCGGGATCCGCTTCCCGGACGGCGACGCCTCCGGCACCTGGCAGCCCCTGACCGCCGGCTGTGCGACCGTCGACGACGGCGGTACGGCGCTGATCGCCGCTGGCGCGGCCACCGCGTACGAGGTGAAGGTGCCGGACGGGGCGACGGGCGTGCGCTCGCTGGCGATCGACACCACCGAGGGACCCCGCCGCACCGTCAGGGTGCCGACCGAGCCGACGCGCCTGCGGGGCGTCCGCTACCTGTCCCGCGCGGCCTGGGGCGCCGACGAGTCCAAGCGCTACAAGGACGGGAAGGTCAACTCGCCCGAGCAGTACTTCCCATTGCAGACCATCACGGTCCACCACACCGCCACGCCCAACGCCGACGCCGACCCGGCGGCCACCGTACGGGGCATCTACGAGTACCACGCGGTCACCCTCGACTGGGGCGACATCGGCTACCACTTCCTCATCGACGAGGCGGGCGTCATCTACGAGGGCCGCTACTCCGGCGACGACGGCCTCCCCGCCTTCGACCCGGACGGCAACCTCGTCACCGCCTTCCACACCGCCGGCTACAACTCCGGCAACCTCGGCATCGCCCTCCTCGGCACGCTGGCCGACCAGGGCCCCACGGACGCCGCGAAGGCCGCACTGACCGGGCTGATCAAGGTGATCGCCCGCTTCAAGGGCCTGGACCCGCAGGCGAAGGTCACCTTCGTCAACCCGGTCAACGGTGTGACCAAGGACGTGCCGGTGGTGAGCGGTCACCGCGACTGGCTGGAGACCGACTGCCCCGGGCAGACGATGTACGACCTGCTCACCGAGGTCCGCGCGGCAGCGGCACCCCGCTGACCTGCGCGTATCGGTCACCTCCCGGCGCGGACTACGCTGGGAGGCTGACCGATCCCCGCGAGCAGGAGCGAAATGGCCGTCAATCTGGTCAATGTCGAGAACGTCAGCAAGGTGTACGGCACCCGCGCCCTTCTCGACGGCATCTCCCTGGGCGTCTCGGAAGGGGACCGCATCGGCGTCGTCGGCCGCAACGGCGACGGCAAGACCACGCTGATCCGGATGCTCGCCAAGCTGGAGGAGGCCGACACCGGCCGGGTCACCCACTCCGGCGGCCTGCGCATGGGCGTGCTCACCCAGCACGACTCCCTCGACCCCGAGGCCACCGTCCGCCACGAGGTGATCGGCGACATGGCCGACCACGAGTGGGCGGGCAACGCCAAGATCAGGGACGTGCTCACCGGTCTGTTCGGCGGGCTCGACCTGCCGGGGTTCCCGAAGGGCCTCGACACGGTCATCGGGCCGCTCTCCGGTGGCGAGCGGCGGCGTATCGCACTCGCCAAGCTGCTCATCGACGAACAGGACCTGATCGTCCTCGACGAGCCCACCAACCACCTCGACGTCGAGGGCATCTCCTGGCTGGCGCAGCACCTGCGCGAGCGCCGCTCGGCCCTGGTCTGCGTCACCCACGACCGCTGGTTCCTCGACCAGGTCTGCACCCGCATGTGGGACGTCCAGCGCGGGGCGGTGTACGAGTACGAGGGCGGCTACTCCGACTACGTTTTCGCCCGCGCCGAGCGCGAGCGGATCGCCGCGACCGAGGAGGTCAAGCGGCAGAACCTGGTCCGCAAGGAGCTGGCCTGGCTGCGCCGCGGCGCCCCCGCCCGTACGTCCAAGCCGCGCTTCCGCGTCGAGGCCGCCAACGAGCTGATCAAGGACGTACCGCCGCCCCGGGACAGCTCCGAGCTGATGAAGTTCGCCTCCTCCCGGCTCGGCAGGACGGTCTTCGACCTGGAGGACATCACCGTCCAGGCCGGTCCCAAGGCGCTGCTCAAGCACGTCACCTGGCACCTCGGCCCCGGCGACCGCATCGGCCTGGTCGGCGTCAACGGCGCCGGCAAGACCTCCCTGCTGCGTGCCATGGCCGACGCGGCCCGGACGGAGGGCGAGGCGCAGCCGGCGGGCGGGCGGATCGCCGTCGGCAAGACGGTCAAGCTCGCGTACCTGTCGCAGGAGGTCGCCGAGCTGGACCCGAACTGGCGGGTCCTGGAAGCCGTCCAGCAGGTGCGCGAGCGCGTCGACCTCGGCAAGGGGCGCGAGATGACCGCGGGCCAGCTGTGCGAGACGTTCGGCTTCAACAAGGAGAAGCAGTGGACGCCGGTCGGCGACCTGTCCGGCGGTGAGCGCCGCCGGCTCCAGCTGCTGCGCCTGCTCATGGACGAGCCCAACGTCCTCTTCCTCGACGAGCCGACCAACGACCTCGACATCGAGACCCTCACCCAGCTCGAGGACGTCCTCGACGGCTGGCCCGGCTCGATGATCGTCATCTCCCACGACCGGTTCTTCGTCGAGCGCACCACCGATCGCGTGTACGCCCTTCTCGGCGACGGCACGCTGCGGATGCTGCCGCGCGGCATCGACGAGTACCTGGAGCGGCGCCGGAAGATGGAGGAGGCGGCCGCCGCGTCCGTCCCGGCCGCCCCGGCGAAGCCCGCCGCCGAGAAGAGCGCCGCCGACCAGCGGGCCGCCAAGAAGGAGCTGCAGAAGATCGAGCGGCAGCTGGACCGGATCTCCGAGAAGGAGACCAAGCTGCACGCCCAAATCGCCGAGAACGCAACGGACTTCGCAAAGGTGGCCGAACTCGACGCCGAGTTGCGGCAGTTGACGGGGGAGCGCGAGGAGCTGGAGCTGCGCTGGCTCGAACTCGCCGAGGACGCCTGAGTACCTGCGCGCGGGGCGCGCACGCCTCGTGAAGGGGGCGTGAAGGCGCGTAACGAGGGCATCACGGGCCGGTCCTCCCTTGGGAACAGGGGAGGATCCGGCCCCGTGCTGTGTCGGTCCCGGGTGATAGAAAGGCCGTCTGAGAACCGTCTGAGAAGCATGGATGTGGCGGAAACACAGCGCCACCGGGCGCGGGCCACATCGGTCACATGCTCATCAGCCACAAGGGGGAACCGCTGATGACCCAGCCGCCCAACCAGCCGCCGAACGGCGGCTTCGGCGCGCCACAGGACCCGCCGCCGGGCGGCTTCGGCGCACCACAGGACCCGCGGCAGGGCACACCCCCTCCGCCCGCCCAGCCGCCCCAGACGCCGCCGCCCCCGCAGGGCGCCCCGCAGCCGGGTTACGGCTATCCGCAGCAGCAGCCCGGCCCGTACGCCCAGCCGGGTCCGTACGGCACCCCCGGCCCCTACGGGCAGCCGAACGCCCAGGGCCCGTACGGCCAGCCGCAGCAGCCCGGCCCGTACGGCCGGCAGCCCGGCTACGGATACCCGCAGCCCCAGTACCCCGGCGGCCCTGGCACCCCGCCGCCCGGCTCCGGCTCTCGCAACCCCTTCAAGGGCCGGCC
>NZ_JBQQCE010000630.1:0-4411 GCF_052245645.1 Streptomyces sp. KR55
CTTGCCGGAGCCGGAGGGGCCCATCAGGGCGACGACCTCGCCGGGGTGGATGGAGAACTCGGCGCCGTCCAGGGCGGTCGTGGGACCGTACGTCTTGCGCAGCCCTTCGGCCACGAGCAGGGAACCGTAAGGAGCGGTCACTTGGCCACCGCCTCCGCGAGCTTGTCGAGGCGCGCGGCGGTCAGTTCCAGCCAGCGCAGGTCGGCCTCGAGGTGGAACAGGGCGTGGTCGCAGATCAGTTGGTCGGCGAGGTCGCCCTTGCGCTTGCGGTCGGTGAGGATCCGCATCATCCGCAGGTGCTCGGAACGCTGGGTGTCGAGGATCTCGGCGGCGTCGCGCCGGGTGAGCAGCGCGAGGACGACCTTGGTGTACAGGGTCGACTGAAGGTACGGCTCGGGCTTCTCCGGCGTCGCGAGCCACCGCTCGACGTCGGTGATCCCGGCGTCGGTGATGGCGTACCGCTTCCGCTCGGGCCCGCCGCCCGGTTCGATTCCGTCGACTTCGACGAGCCCGTTCTTCAGCAGGCGGGACATCGTCGAGTAGACCTGGCCGTAATGCAGCGGCCGGTCCTGACCGAACTTCTCGTCGAAGGCCCGCTTGAGGTCGTAGCCATGACGGGGGCCGGATTCAAGGAGGCCCAGGAGGGTGTGACCGATGGACATGCGAGCACTCTACACACGGTGTATACGCGGTAGGTATACGCCGAGTGTGTAGATCATCGCGAGGGGTATGGCCGTGCAGGTCGGAGCCTGTTGTCACGGTTCTGCTACAGCCAACCAGCCTGCCTGTCCGGCAATTGAGGACGAGGCCGTTCAGGCCGACGGGGGTCTGGGGGCGGAGCCCCCGGGTGGACGACCGCGGCGGGGCATCGGACCGGCGTCGCCCGGCAGTCGGCCTGCCTCCGCGAGAGCGCGCCGCAACAGGAACTCGATCTGCGCATTGGCCGACCGCAGCTCGTCGGACGCCCACCGCGCGAGCGCCTCGTACACCGACGGGTCCAGCCGCAGCAGCACCTGCTTGCGCTGCTGCGGCCGACGCTGAGGGGCTGAACCCTCGGAGGGAGCCGTCACTGGTAGAGCGTCCCGGTGTTGAGGACCGGCTGCGCGGAACGGTCCCCGCACAGCACCACCATCAGGTTGGACACCATCGCCGCCTTCCGCTCGGAGTCCAGCTCCACGATGTCCTGCTCGGTGATCCGGGCGAGCGCCGCCTCGACCATGCCGACCGCCCCGTCCACGATCTGCCGCCGGGCCGCGACGACCGCGCCGGCCTGCTGCCGCTGGAGCATCGCCGAGGCGATCTCGGGGGCGTAGGCGAGGTGGGTGAAGCGGGACTCGATGATCTGCACGCCGGCCGCCTCCACGCGCGCGTGCAGTTCGACGGCGAGCTTCTCGGTGATCTCCTCGGCGTTGCCGCGCAGCGAGAGACCGTCCTCGTCATGGGCGTCGTACGGGTACTCGATGGCGATGTGCCGGACCGCCGCCTCGGTCTGCGTGGAGACGAACTCGATGTAGTCGTCCACCTCGAAGGTGGCCTGCGCGGTGTCCTCGACCTTCCACACCACGACCGCGGCGAGCTCGATCGGGTTGCCGTAGGCGTCGTTGACCTTCAGGACTGCGGTCTCGTGGTTGCGGACGCGGGTGGAGATCTTCGTGCGGGAGGTGAGCGGGTTCACCCAGCGCAGGCCGTCCTGCCGGATCGTGCCCCGGTAGCGCCCGAAGAGCTGGACGACCCGGGCCTCGCCCGGCGCGACCATGTTCAGCCCGCACATGGCGACGAAGGCGGAGATGGCGACGAGTATGCCGACGATGATCAGCGCGGCCTTCGCGCCGGCCCCCGAGACCGCCGAGGCGGACACGGCCATACCGATGCCGGCCAGCAGCCCGATGAGGCCCAGGAGCAGGGCGAGTCCGCCGCCGATGCTGTGCGCGGTGAACTCGCGGACGCGTGGGGCGGGCATGTCGGGGACGTCGGGTGCGGAGTCGTGCGTGGTCATGGGTGGTTCCCCCGTTCTTCGGTGCATCTCTGATCTGTCTATCGCTGATCTATCTAAGTGATATCACTTTACCCCGTCACAGCAACCTCAACCCCCTCTCATACGTCGGTTCCGTTGGGATGGGTGCTGATTGTCACGCCCGTAAAGGACCGAATCAGCCGGACTTGGTCATAGAGAGCGGTGTTAGCTTTCTGAGCTGACTTGCACCGGGCACCGGAGTGACAGCCGACAACGAAGCGGAGCAGACGGACTCATGGGACGAGCGGAAGAGAGACGAGCGCGACAGCGCGGTGGCCACCGCGCGGCGCCGAAGCGCCGCCGTTCGTCGGGGGCAGTGGGCGCGGGCAAGCCCGGGAAGAGCGGCATACGCAGGCTGTTCACCTGGAAGAAGGTGCTCGGCACGTTCCTCGGCCTCTGCCTGCTGGGCATCGGCGGCTTCATCGTGCTGTACCTGATGATCGACATTCCCAAGGGGAACGAGCTCGCGCAGAAGCAGAGCAACGTCTACAAGTACAGCGACAGCACGACCCTCGTCCGCGACGGCGAGGTCAACCGCGAGGTCGTCGACCTCGCCCAGGTCCCCAAGAAGGTCCAGCGGACCTTCGTCGCCGCCGAGAACAAGACCTTCTACAACGACTCCGGCGTCGACCTCAAGGGCACGGCCCGAGGCCTGCTCAACACCCTCTCGGGCAAGGGCAAGCAGGGCGGCTCGACGATCACCCAGCAGTACGTCAAGAACTACTACCTCACCCAGGAACAGACGGTCACCCGTAAGCTCAAGGAGCTGGTGATCTCCCTGAAGGTGGACCGCGAGAAATCCAAGGACGACATCCTCGCGGGCTACATCAACACCAGCTACTACGGCCGTGGCGCCTACGGCATCCAGGCCGCCGCCCAGGCCTACTACCGCGTCGACGCCAGCGACCTCTCCGTCGAGCAGGGCGCGTACCTCGCCGCG
Organism: Streptomyces sp. KR55; assembly: GCF_052245645.1. Lineage (NCBI taxonomy): Bacteria > Bacillati > Actinomycetota > Actinomycetes > Kitasatosporales > Streptomycetaceae > Streptomyces > Streptomyces sp. KR55. Next base: position 2,955 of record NZ_JBQQCE010000630.1, read on the forward strand.
CTGCTCCAGGCGCCGAGCTCGTACGACTGGGCGGTCGCTTCCGAGACGGGCAAGCAGCTGGTCAAGGAACGCTGGAACTACGTCCTGGACAACATGGTCGAGCAGGGCTGGCTGGATTCCGCCGAGCGCCAGGGCATGAAGTTCCCGGCGCCGAAGGAGCCCACGGCCGCGCCCGGCATGGAGGGCCAGAACGGTTACATCGTGAAGGCGGCCAACCAGGAACTGGCCAGGCAACTGGTCGCCCAGGGCTCGGCGTCCGACCTGGAGGAGGCCCTGACGAAGATCGACCGGGGCGGCTGGACCATCACGGTCAACATCGACAAGAAGAAGCAGACCCAGCTGGAGAAGGCGGCCAAGGAGCAGCTCACCAGCAAGCTCGACCCGGACGAGCGGGAGGTCGACGCGGATGTCCAGGCCGGCGCCGCCTCCGTCGACCCGAAGACCGGCAAGGTCCTCGCGATGTACGGCGGCGTGGACTACGTCAAGCACTTCACGAACAACGCCACGCGCACCGACTACCAGCCCGCCTCCACCTTCAAGCCGCTGATCCTGGCCGCGGCGATCGACGAGGGCGCCGAGACCCAGGACGGCACCCCGATCACCGCGAACACGATCTACGACGGTGACAGCAAGCGCCCGGTCGTGGACGACGGCAAGAAGGTCGGCTTCGCGCCGCCGAACGAGGACGACGTCGACTACGGCGATGTCACCGTGCAGACGGCGATGAACAAGTCCATCAACTCCGTCTTCGCGCAGATGGGCGTCGACGTCGGCATGGATCAGGTGATGGAGGTCGCCGAGAAGCTCGGCATGGACGCCAAGGACCTCCAGTCGGTGCCGGCCCAGACCCTTGGCACCATGGGCGCGAGCCCGCTGGAGATGGCCGGCGTCTACGCCACTCTCGACAACCACGGCAAGAAGGTCACCCCGTCGATCGTGGCGTCGGCCAAGCACAAGGACACCGCCGTCGAGATGCCCGACCCGATCGGCGAGCAGGTCATCAGCCGCGAGGCCGCCGACACGGTCACCTCGGTGCTCACCGGCGTGGTCGACGACGGTACGGCCCGGCGCTCGGTGCGCGACAACCCGGCCCGTGACGGCCAGCAGGTCGCGGGCAAGACCGGTACGTCCGACGAGAACAGGTCGGCCTGGTTCACCGGCTACACCCCCGACCTGGTCACCTCGGTCGGCGTCTTCGGCGAGGACCCCAAGACCTACGCGCAGTCCTCGCTCTACGGCGCGGGCGGCGAGGAGCGCGTCAACGGCGGTGGCTTCCCCGCGATGATCTGGGCCGAGTACACCTTCGGTGCGATGGGCGAGGTCTCCAAGTTCGACCTGGAGACCGACCAGGGCGCCGGCGTCGCACCGACCCGGACCCCGACGCAGACGCCGACCCGGACCCCGACGCAGGAGCCGACGACGCAGGCTCCGACGTCCGAAGCGCCGACCGAGACGCC
>NZ_JBQQCE010000631.1:0-4384 GCF_052245645.1 Streptomyces sp. KR55
CCGCCGCACAGCACGTCCAGGCCGACCGAGCGCAGCGGGCCCGCGACGGGGCCGCCCGCCCGGCCGTAGCAGGCGTGCTGGCCGGCGGTGAACACCGTGTCGGCGGCCAGTTCCAGCGGGATCAGCAGGGCGGCGATCCGGCCGAAACCGCGCTCACGGCCGGCCAGTGCGTACGCGATCACGAACACGGTGGCGGTGATCGCCGCCACCGTGCCCACCGGCAGCGGGACCCCGGACAGCAGCACGTGCGACGCGGTGCTGAGGGTCACGACCACGGCCGTGAACAGCGCCGCGCGTACGGCTCTGAGCTGTGTCCCGGATATGTCCATAGCGGGGAGAGTGTGTCACGGACTCCTGTAAGGGACTCCTAAGGAGTCCCTGTGAAACGGGTGGGGGGTCGGTGTTCGGTCACAGGCCGGGGATCCGGCCGTTGCGGAACAGGTCCACGAAGATCTGGTGGTCGGCACGCGCGCGTGCGCCGTAGCTGTGCGCGAAGTCGACCAGAAGCGGCGCGAGGCCCTCCTCGTCGGAGGCGATGGCCGCGTCGATGGCCCGCTCCGTGGAGAACGGCACCAGGTCCGAGTGGCCGCTTTCGTCGTCCGCGGCCGAGTGCATCGTGGCCGTCGCCCGGCCCAGGTCGGCGACGACCGCGGCGATCTCCTCCGGGTCGTCGATGTCGCCCCAGTCGAGATCGACGGCGTACGGCGACACCTCGGCGACCAGCTGGCCCGCGCCGTCCAGCTCGGTCCAGCCCAGCCACGGGTCGGCGTGCGCCTGGAGGGCACGCTGGGAGATGACCGTGCGGTGACCCTCGTGCTGGAAGTACTCCCGGATCGCCGGGTCGGTGATGTGCCGGGAGACGGCCGGGGTCTGGGCCTGCTTGACGTAGATCACGACGTCGTTCTCGAGGGCGTCGCTGTTGCCCTCCAGCAGGATGTTGTACGACGGCAGACCGGCCGAGCCGATGCCGATGCCGCGGCGGCCGACGACGTCCTTCACCCGGTACGAGTCCGGGCGGGCCAGCGAGGACTCCGGCAGCGTCTCCAGGTAGCCGTCGAAGGCGGCCAGCACCTTGTAGCGCGTGGCCGCGTCGAGCTCGATGGAGCCGCCGCCGGGAGCGAACCGGCGTTCGAAGTCGCGGATCTCGGTCATCGACTCCAGCAGCCCGAACCGGGTCAGCGAGCGGGCGTCGCGCAGGGCGTCGAGCAGTGGGCCCTCGGCGGTGTCCAGGGTGAAGGGCGGCACCTCGTCGCTCTTGGCGCCCGTGGCCAGGGCGTGGATGCGCTCGCGGTAGGCGGCCGCGTAGATCTTCACCAGCTCGGTGATCTGCTCGTCGCCGAGTGCCTTCGCGTACCCGACGAGTGCGACGGAGGCGGCGAAGCGCTTCAGGTCCCAGGTGAAGGGGCCGACGTAGGCCTCGTCGAAGTCGTTGACGTTGAAGATCAGACGGCCGGTCGAGTCCATGTACGTGCCGAAGTTCTCCGCGTGCAGGTCGCCGTGGATCCACACGCGCGAGGTGCGCTCGTCCAGGTACGGACCGCCGCGCTTCTCCGCGTCGAGGTCGTGGTAGAAGAGGCACGCCGTGCCCCGGTAGAAGGCGAAGGCCGAGGCCGCCATCTTCCGGAACTTCACGCGGAACGCGGCCGGGTCGGCGGCGAGCAGCTCGCCGAACGCGGTGTCGAAGACGGCGAGGATCTCCTCACCGCGTTGCTCGTCATTGAGCTGCGGGAACGACATCGCTGGGTGCCTCCTGGTGCGGGGGTGGTACGTGACCTGTGAGACGGATGGTCCATGCCCGTGGCACGGATCACCCGCCATCTTCCAACGTTCGAAGGTACGCGGGAGTGCCCGCGGAATGTCAGTGCCGAGGCATAGACTTCGACGCTGTCCCCCAGACTGTCCGCAGCCTGTCGGACCCCCGTCGACGTATGTTTTCCTTGGAGGCCGCAGCCGTGTCAAAGCCGCCGTTCACGCACCTGCACGTCCACACCCAGTACTCGCTGCTGGACGGTGCCGCGCGGCTGAAGGACATGTTCAACGCCTGCACCGAGATGGGCATGACACACATCGCCATGTCCGACCACGGCAACCTCCACGGGGCGTACGACTTCTTCCACTCCGCGAAGAAGGCCGGAATCACCCCGATCATCGGGATCGAGGCGTATGTCGCCCCCGAGTCCCGGCGCAACAAGCGCAAGATCCAGTGGGGCCAGCCGCACCAGAAGCGGGACGACGTCTCCGGTTCGGGTGGTTACACCCACAAGACGATGTGGGCCGTGAACAAGACGGGCCTGCACAACCTCTTCCGGCTCTCCTCCGACGCGTACGCCGAGGGCTGGCTGCAGAAGTGGCCCCGGATGGACAAGGAGACCATCTCCCAGTGGTCCGAGGGGATCGTCGCCTCCACCGGCTGCCCCTCCGGCGAGGTGCAGACCCGGCTGCGCCTGGGCCAGGAGGAGGAGGCCCTCAAGGCGGCGGCGGACTACCAGGACATCTTCGGCAAGGACCGCTACTTCCTGGAGCTGATGGACCACGGCATCGAGATCGAGCACCGGGTCCGCAAGGGCCTGCTGGAGATCGGCAAGAAGCTCGGCATCCCCCCGCTGGTCACCAACGACTCGCACTACACGTACGCCCACGAGGCGGGCGCGCACGACGCCCTGCTGTGCATCCAGACCGGCAAGAACCTCTCCGACCCCGACCGCTTCAAGTTCGACGGCACCGGCTACTACCTGAAATCCACGGACGAGATGTACGCCATCGACTCCTCGGACGCCTGGCAGGAAGGCTGCCGCAACACGCTGCTGGTCGCCGAGATGGTCGACACCACGGGCATGTTCGAGAAGCGCGACCTGATGCCCAAGTTCGACATCCCGGAGGGCTACACCGAGGTCACCTGGTTCCAGGAGGAGGTCCGCCGCGGCATGGAGCGCCGCTTCCCGGGCGGCATCCCCGAGGACCGCCAGAAGCAGGCCGAGTACGAGATGGACGTCATCATCCAGATGGGGTTCCCGGGCTACTTCCTCGTGGTCGCCGACTTCATCATGTGGGCCAAGAAGAACGGCATCGCCGTCGGCCCCGGCCGGGGCTCCGCGGCCGGCTCGATCGTCGCGTACGCCATGGGCATCACCGACCTCGACCCCATCCCGCACGGCCTGATCTTCGAGCGGTTCCTCAACCCCGAGCGCGTCTCCATGCCCGACGTCGACATCGACTTCGACGAGCGCAGGCGCGTCGAGGTGATCAGGTACGTGACGGAGAAGTACGGCGCCGACAAGGTCGCCATGATCGGCACGTACGGCACCATCAAGGCCAAGAACGCGATCAAGGACTCCGCGCGCGTACTGGGCTACCCGTACGCGATGGGCGACCGCCTCACCAAGGCCATGCCCGCCGACGTCCTCGGCAAGGGCATCCCGCTGTCCGGCATCACCGACCCGCAGCACCCGCGCTACTCGGAGGCGGGCGAGATCCGGGCGATGTACGAGAACGAGCCCGACGTCAAGAAGGTCATCGACACCGCCAAGGGCGTCGAGGGCCTGGTCCGGCAGATGGGTGTGCACGCGGCCGGCGTGATCATGTCCAGCGAGACCATCACCGACCACGTCCCCGTCTGGGTCAGGCACACCGACGGCGTGACCATCACGCAGTGGGACTACCCGAGCTGTGAGTCGCTCGGCCTGCTGAAGATGGACTTCCTGGGCCTGCGCAACCTGACCATCATGGACGACGCCGTCAAGATGGTGAAGGCCAACAAGGGCATCGACATCGACCTGCTGTCGCTGCCGCTGGACGACCCCACGACCTTCGACCTGCTCCAGCGCGGCGACACCCTCGGCGTCTTCCAGTTCGACGGCGGCCCGATGCGCTCGCTGCTGCGGCTGATGAAGCCGGACAACTTCGAGGACATCTCCGCCGTGTCGGCCCTGTACCGCCCGGGGCCGATGGGCATGAACTCCCACACGAACTACGCGCTGCGCAAGAACGGCCAGCAGGAGATCACGCCGATCCACCCCGAGCTGGAGGAGCCGCTCAAGGAGGTCCTGGACGTCACCTACGGCCTGATCGTCTACCAGGAGCAGGTGCAGAAGGCCGCCCAGATCATCGCGGGCTACTCGCTCGGCGAGGCCGACATCCTTCGCCGCGTGATGGGCAAGAAGAAGCCGGAGGAGCTGGAGAAGAACTTCGTCATCTTCCAGGGCGGCGCCCGCAAGAACGGCTACAGCGACGAAGCGATCCAGGCGCTGTGGGACGTGCTGGTCCCGTTCGCCGGCTACGCGTTCAACAAGGCGCACTCCGCGGCGTACGGACTGGTCTCGTACTGGACCGCGTACCTGAAGGCGAACCACCCCGCCGAGTACATGGCCGCCCTGCTCACCTCGGT
>NZ_JBQQCE010000632.1:0-4324 GCF_052245645.1 Streptomyces sp. KR55
CCGCCCTCTTCTACTTCGACGCCGCCCACCGAGACGTCCGAACCGCCCACCGAGACCTCGGAACCGCCCACCGAGACGTCCGAACCGCCGACCGAGACGTCCGAACCGCCCACACCGACGGACACCGCCCCGCCCACCTCGAACTCGGCCAGCGCCCCGACCTCCAGTGCCCCAGTCACCTCCAGCGCTCCGGCGAGCACGAGCGCGAGCGCGCCGGAGAGCAGCAGTGCGGGCACTCCGAGCAGCTCGGGTTCGGGTGCGGTGATCTGAGGCCCGTACAAGCCGGAGGGCCGGGTCCGATGTCCGGACCTGGCCCTCACCGTCGTACGACTGCCTCTCAGAACAGCCGCAACTTGTCGTCCTCGATGCCCCGCAGCGCGTCGTAGTCGAGTACCTGGCAGCCGATGCCGCGGTCCGTGGCCAGGACGCGGGCCTGCGGTTTGATCTCCTGTGCGGCGAAGATGCCCCGCACCGGCGCCAGATGGGGATCGCGGTTCAACAGCTCCAGATAGCGCGTGAGTTGTTCCACGCCGTCGATCTCACCGCGTCGCTTGATCTCGACGGCGACGGTCTGCCCGTCGGCGTCCCGGCAGAGGATGTCCACCGGGCCGATGGCCGTCATGTACTCGCGGCGGATCAGCGTGTAGCCCTCGCCGAGCGTTTCGATGCGGTCGGCGAGCAGTTCCTGAAGGTGTGCTTCCACGCCGTCCTTGATCAGGCCGGGGTCCACGCCGAGTTCGTGCGTGGAGTCGTGGAGGACCTCATCCATCGTGATGATGAGCTTCTCGCCCGCCTTGTTGATGACGGTCCAGACACCGGCCTCCTCGCCGGTCCCCTCCTTCAGCGTGCAGGGCGGCGACATCCAGTTCAGGGGCTTGTAGGCCCGGTCGTCCGCATGGATCGAGACGCTGCCGTCCGCCTTCACCAGGATGAGACGGGGGGCGGTGGGGAGGTGGGCGGTGAGCCGGCCGGCGTAGTCGACGGAGCAGCGGGCAATGACGAGACGCATGGTCGGCAACGCTACTCGACGGGCACCGGTGCACGCGATTCGCCCTGGAAGTCACATGTTGTTTAGTGGCCGATTGTGTGCCTATTGGGATCGGCCTGTATTCGCATTCTTCTGGTGCCGTCACCGTCTGTTGCCTACCGTATTAAACGGGAGGTCGCGATATGTGTACTCAGCGTGTTGACGATCGCGCACTCCCTCATCTGTCCGGCAACCCCTGCTGGTTGGGGGTGCGAGAGGAGAACCCATGTCGCTCGACGTCTCACCGGCCCTACTCGAACAGGCCGAGCGAGGCGAGGTCGACGAAGCTGACTTCGTCGACTGCGTCCGGACCTCCCTGCCCTACGCATGGGAGATGATCAGCTCCCTGGTGGCCCAGCTGAAGGTGGACGGCGGAGAGTTCGCCGACAACCAGACGCCCCCGCCGGACGAGCAGGCACGCGGTCAGCTGCTGCGTGCGCTCGCGAGTGACGCCATACGCGGCGCGCTGCAGCGGCACTTCGGTGTGCGGCTGGCCTTCCAGAACTGCCACCGGGTGGCAGTGTTCCCGCTGGACGCCTCGGCGGACGAGAGGCTGGCCCGTTTCACCTCGATCCGGGGCCAGCTGCTGAACCAGTCTCCGGAGCTGCGGGACTGCTGAGGCGCTGAACCGCTTGCTTGCCGCTCCGTACGCGGGAGGTGCGATCTGTACCGGAGCGGCAAGCCTCCCGCACGACGGGGCCGTTCACGTCAGCTGGGGGAGCACCTCGGCCCCCAGCCGCCGTACGTTCTCCTCCGTCGCCGCCAGGTCGCCGGAGCCCTCGACGAGCAGCGCGAAGCGGGAGACGCCGGTGCGCTCGCTGGTGGCGGCGAGCCGGTCGGCGCACAGCCGTGGGGTGCCCACCGGGTGCAGCCCGCAGAGCAGTTCGGTGTACGCCAGCGGATCGCGCATCCGGCGCTCGCGGCCGTCCACCGTGACATGGGCGTCCAGGCCCTGCTTCAGCCAGCCCGGCATCGCCTTCAGCAGTGTCTCCGCCGCGTCGGTGCGCCGGTCCGCGATCTGGCAGACACCGGCCGACACATGACCCGCGCCGAGGACTTCGTCCGTCGGCCGCCCGACGGCTCGCGCATGCTGCCGCCACAAAGCGATCATCTCGGCCTTTTCCTCGTCCCCCACATGCATGCCGAGCAGCATCGGCAGCCCGCGCTCGGCCGCCATCCGCACACTCGCCGGCGACGTACAGGCGACGAGCATCTCCGGCCCTTCGATCTCCGACAGGGACTCCGACGGCCTTGGTACGACGGGGACTTCACGGAAGGCGAAGCGGCCGCCGGGGCCCGCGACCGCGGGCTCGCGCAGCCAGCGCACCAGCAGATCGAGTGATTCCGGGTACTCCTTCTCGTACGCCTCCAGGCCCGTCCCGAACACCTCCAGGTCCACCCACGGCCCGCCGCGCCCCACGCCCAGTGAGAAGCGTCCGCCGCTTGTCACATGCAGCAGCGCGGCCTGCTCGCCGAGCGCCACGGGGTGGGTGGTGGGCAGCACACTGACCGCCGTACCGACCCGGATGCGGCGGGTGCGGCCGAGCAGTAACGCGGCCAGGGTGATCGCCGACGGGCATGTGCCGTACGGCACGAAGTGGTGCTCGGCCAGCCAGACCGAGTCGAGCCCTGCCTCCTCGGCCACCTCCGCCGAGCGGACCGCGCGGTGCAGCGCCTCCCCCTGGCCCTGACCCGGGAACTGGGCCGCCAACACGAAACTTCCTACGCGCATTGCTCTTCCTGCTTCCTTGGCTCCGACACGGAGCTCCCCCACTCGGCATAACCGTCTGACACGTGCCGAGGACACGGCCTGGCGAAGGGATTTGCGGATTGTCAGCAGAATCGATGGTCGGAGAGGGGGACTTGTGGAGATCGCTGCTGTGCGCGTACCCCTGTCCGGCCCACGTAGGCTGGATGCGACCCATTACCTGTATAGCTGCGAGAGGTGTCCCGTGTCCCCGCGTCGCAACCGAGCCAAGGGCCCGAAGGGGGCCGCCGTGTCCGGCGGGAGCGCCGACGACGACCGCCCGGGCCGCTACGGCGGCTGGCAGTCGGCGGAGGACTGGCAGGGTGAGACCTGGAGCGTGCGCCATGTGGCGGGGGCGAGCTCCCAGGGCAAGACGTACCGCTGCCCCGGCTGCGACCAGCTGATCCCCTCCGGTGTACCGCACGTCGTGGCCTGGCCCGAGCACGCGGGCGTCGACGACCGCCGGCACTGGCACAAGGCCTGCTGGAACGCACGGGACCGCCGCACCACGCGGATGCAGCGGTCCCGTAACGCGCCGAAGTTCTAACGGGTTACACGTCCCGCTTCTCCAGCAGGGCGTAGGCGCCGACGAACGCGGCGGCCGTGACGCCGAGCATGATCCACAGCGGGTCCCAGCCGGACGGGCCCGATGTGGTCAGCGAGTTGGAGTAGAAGACGCTCAGCTGGTTCGGGATCGAGTACTCGAACAGCGCCTCGCGCAGGTCCTCCAGCGACGACGCGAACATGAACATCGCGATGACCAGCGGGGCGAGCACCGCGGCGATCATGATGGTGATGGCGCCCGCCGAGTGCCGGACGATCGAGCCGACGACGAGCGAGAGCAGCCCGAGCAGCGCGATGTAGAGCGAGACCCCGACCGTGCCCTTCAGCCACTCCTCCCCGGACGGCTCCCGGGCGTCGCTCAACATGCCGACCTGCGCGAAGGCGACGAGCCCGGCGGCGACCAGGGTGACCACGAAGGCGACCGTGAAGAACACGACCGACTTCGCCGCGAGCACCCGCCCGCGCGTGGGGCAGGCGGTCATGGTGGTCCGGATCATCCCGGTGCCGTACTCCGAGGCAGTCGTCAGCACGCCCAGCGTGATGATGCACATGCTGCCGAGCAGCAGCCCGAAGAAGCCGAGGGACAGCGGGTTCTCGTCGCCCAGCTCCCCCTCCGCCCCGGAGTTCGCCACCAGCGCGCCGGCCGACAGCCCGATGCCGACGACGAGCAGGACGAACACGCCCAGCGTCCACATCGTGGAGCGCACCGACCTGATCTTCGTCCACTCCGAGGCGAGGGCATGCCCGAGGTGCGTGCGGACGACCGGGATCGGCGAGGTGTAGTTGGGGTTGGGGTACGACGGGCCGGGCGCCGCCTGCCACTCGGGTGCGGCCTGCGGCATCGGGGGCTGGGGCGTGCTCATCGGGCGTCCTCGGGCTTGGTCGGGTCGGCAGGGGCGGAGGCGGGCTGCGCGGGGGCGGCGGGCGCGGGCGGGGCGGCAACCGGAGCCTGGCCCGGCGCCGGCTGCGCGGACGCCTGCGGAGCC
>NZ_JBQQCE010000633.1:0-4324 GCF_052245645.1 Streptomyces sp. KR55
TTCAATCCGCCGCATTCTCGACGGTTACCTGAGGCCGCTGCAGCCGCCTCATTCCTCCTGGCAGACCACTCCGCTCATCCCTCCCCGCCGGAGACCGGGTCCGGCTACCGTTGGGGCATGGCGAAGGAGATCCGCATTAAGGTCGACTACGAGACGTGCGAGGAGCTGCAGCGTCGCGCCGCCGACGACCACGAGGAACCAGATGAGTACGCGAGCCGGCGGCTGACCGCCGACCTTGCGCGCACCCGGTTCCTCGAGGGCGCGAAGGCCTTCGTCGAGGAGCACGGGCAGGCCTTCGCCGACCACTTCGGGACCGGCCCCAGCAGCCACGCCGCCTGATGCCTCCCGTCCTGCTCATCGACGAGCGAGGGCTGCTGGATATCGCGCAGAACCTCGTGCCCGGCGACCCCGACGTCACCGACTACGGCGCGCTGGCCGCCGCCGTCGCCCGCCACCGGCACGAGGTCATGGGGACTCTGGTCTACCCGGCCGCGCACCACCGAGCCGCAGCGCTTCTCCACGCCCTCGCCCGGATTCCTGCACTCGAGTACTCGAACGAGCTGTTCGCCGCGCAGGTCGCCTACGCCTACCTCCACGCCAGCGGTATCCAGGTCAAGGTCGGCAGCCAGGAGGCGATCGCGTTGGTCGTCGACGCGGTCGAGGGACGCCGCGACGTGCGCCAGGTCGCCGATGCGCTGAAGAACTGGGGCTGATCAGCCAAGACGCCGCAGGGGGGCGGCACTTGAGAGCCTGATGCCGCGCGGGGAAACGCGGCAGCGACCGCTCCATCAGGCCAAGGGCCTCTCCGCCGCGGAGCTGCAGCAGCTACGGGGTGATGGCGTCGAGGAGTTGGGGGCCGTTGTTGCGGACGTTGTTGACTGCCGTGGAAACGGGCCGGGCGTCCAGGTGACCGTCTGCGGGCTGGCCGAGCAGGGCGCGCAGCTCGTCGGGGTCCTGGTGGGCGGGGTCGAGCCAGGCGTCGTAGTGGTCCTCGGTGAGTGCGAGCGGCATGCGGGGGTGAACGTGCCCTGCTGGGTCGGTGGCCTCGGTGGTGATGATGGTGCAGGTCATCAGCCAGGCGGCGGGGTCGTCGTCCTGCTTCACGGCCGGGTCGCGCCAGTACTCGTACAGTCCGGCGAGGGCCATCACCTGGTCTTCTTCGGGGTGGATGAAGTACGGCTGCTTGCGAGCCTTGCCCGTAGCGGGGTCCTTGGTCTGCTGCCACTCGTAGAAGCCGTCGGCCGGCAGCAAACAACGGCGACGGACGAACGCGCGGCAGAAGGCGGGCTTCTCGTGCACCGTCTCCACCCGCGCGTTGATCATCGAGCGCCGATCTTCACGTCCTTCGCCCACGACGGCACCAGGCCCCAGCGCAGCGATCGCAACTCCCGCCCCGCCGGCGCAGCCTCGACCGTTTCGCGCGGCGTGCGCTCGAGGACAGCCCACACATCGTTGGTCGGGGCGACGTTCCAGTTGGGCGCGAGGGTCTCCTCGGCGCGCCAGTCGGTGACCTGGAAGAGCTGGACCAGGTCCTCGGGGCTGCGAGTGGATACGTAGCGACCGCACATGCAGCCACTCTGCCACCACCACCGCTGCCTGCCACGGTGCCGGTTACCGTGTCGAGCGGACGAAGCCGGCCTCGAAAGGGCCGAGGCGGGCGGCCCCGGACCAGGGCGCGGTGTGGGGGCCGCCCGGGCCCTGCCAGTCCTGTCAGGCAGCGCAGGGCACTACGACGCTAGGGCACAGCGCCAGACCCTGCCCGCTCGGCGCGCCCTCTGGGTGAGGCGTACACCACGGTGCTGTCGCGCCGTACAACAGCGACCCGGTCGGCGAGTTGCTCGGCCTCGATCGCGGCGAGCGTGTACGGCAGCACCTTCGCGCACAGAGGTCGAGTCCTGCCCCGACCTCATGCCCAGGCCGGGGTGATTTGATGTCTCCCTTGGGGCGTGTCACGTTGTCAGGCCGGCTCGGGCAGCTGACCAGGCTTGGTCTCGATTATCTGCACGTTGCTGCATCCAGCGTCTTCGAGTTCCTGCTGGCGTCTACTGGCGCTGGGCTTGTCGTAGGCGACGGCGGACGAGCGTGGGACGCCGTCGAGGTCGGTCCAGGTGAGCGCATGGTTCTGCGTTGTGATCGGCATGTCGCCATCATGGCCGTTGGCACTGATAATGCCCTGCTCGCATACTCGCTCAAGCTGAAACCCGTGGGCGGCGTGGCGCCGACGCAGATCAAGGCGGCCGCCGTGCAGCTCGCGAGGCTGCGGAGTTCCTGTCCGCCGAGTACGGCGACGCCGTCAACCTGGTCCTCGGGGTGAAGGCACTGCTGGAAGAAGTGGTGTGGGGCGATGAGGAACGCTCCGACGATGCCGAGCGGGCCTGGGAGCGGCTGGGCCGCCACCTCGGGTTCGTGAGCACGCGGCCGGAGAAGCTGTACGGCACGGGTCCGGACAATCTCTGGGCGCTGTCGGCCGCGCGGCAGGCGGTGATCGAGCTGAAGACCGGGTGTGTCACCGACACGATCGCCAAGAAGGACGTGGACCAGCTCGGCGGCAGCATCCGCTGGCTCAACAAGCACAACCCGAGGTCAGGGCCCTGCCCGTCATGGTGCATCCCAGCCGCGTCTGCGACGCCAAGGCCACCCCGCAGCCGGGGATGCGCGTGGTGACGCCGGCCAGGTACGAGCTGCTGAAACAGGCGGTCGTCCAGTACGCCGTCGCGCTCGCCAGTGACCTGGGCCGGTGGGGCGACGAGCAAGCCGTCGCTGCTCAGCTCGCTCACCACAAGCTCACGGGTGACCGCTTCTTCGACACCTACTCCGAGGTCGCGCGCACCAGCGCGTGACCATCACGCACCCCACGCGAGTCGACGATCACCTGGTACGTTCGCTGGAGACTTGAAGGGGCACCCGCCGTCCGTCGGCCGCTGCCCCTCTCTTCTTGCCGAACGGCTTCGGCGGGAGCCTGATCCGCTGGTACCGTCGCTCGTATGGACCAGAACGGACGCCAGGTGCCGCCCTTCGAGCCGGAGGAGTACGCGCGCGTCGAGGCAGCCGCCAACATCGTCGGCAAGTCCCCCGAGGACTTCGTGCGCGACGCGGCGCTCAAGGCTGCCGACGACCCGTTCCTCAAGGCCCTCGGCCGGACCCGCGACCGCGTCCCGCAGCTCGCCGAGGTCTTCGCCACCCAGGACACCCGTGCCGCCGACACCAGCACGGCCGCGTGGCCCGACCCCGCGCCCATGGGCAGCCGTGACCTGCACGATTTGCCGCAGCACGGTCACGCCGCGTGACCCGGTTCCTCACCCCGCAAGAGCTCCTGCAGATCGCGCAGACCCTCCCGGGCGACCCGGCCTGTCTCGACTTGGGCGTGCTGGACGCCGTCTGCGCCCGGGTCCAGGCCCACTACATGGGCCGCGACGTGTACGCAAGCGACTGGCTCAAGGCCGCGGCCATGCTTGAAACCATCGCACTGCACGAGCCGCTTGAGGCGAAGAACGAGTTCTTCGCCTGGCTGGTCGCCGAGACGTTCCTCAACACCAACGGCGTCACACTGGACTACGAGCCGGAGGAAGCCCTCGCGCTCGTCATGCGCGCCAAACACAAGGGCGCCCGCGTTCAGGAAGTCGCCGCACAGCTGCGCACCTGGTCCACCGGCTGAAGCCCGGGCCGGAACCCGGCTTTATCCGTCGCCGTCAGCAGGCACCTCGAACGTGATGGCCTGCTCGTTAGCCGCCTTCTCCGCAGCACTCAGCTGCTCGATCTTGTACTTCTCGTCCAGCACGCGGGCCTTCAGCCCCCAGGACAGCGCGCGAGCCCGCATCCCGTTGTCACCAGTGACCACCGTGACCGGGGCAGGGCGATGACCTGTTGCAGATAGCACGCGCGCGCGACGATCTCATCGTCGTTGTTCGACAGCCGCACGTGCCCGGGCTCGTCCAGGAGGACGTCGACGACGGTGTCCTCGTTCACCACCGCCTGGCCGTCGGCTTCGATCTGGGCCAGGGTCTGCTCCAGGAGCGCGAAGACGCCGCGCGCCCGCTTCCGGACATCGGTCTCGTTGGTCTCGTACGACTTCCTGTCGATCACGACGTTGGGACGTAAGGTCAGTCTCGTCAATGCAGGGGGTCAACCGAGAGCGGTCTGCCTTCAGTGGAGTCGGGGGCTGGCGCGGGGGCTGACGCTCCATTTCCAGCCCCGACCCCAATGCCGTTGCTTGAGCTACTGAAGTATCGCGGGCGTAAGGGTGATGACCTTCTCCGGAACCTGTCGTGTGCCTCGCCTGACCTGGTCTTTCTTGCGCACGATGTACTGCGAGACCGGATGGCGG
>NZ_JBQQCE010000634.1:0-4324 GCF_052245645.1 Streptomyces sp. KR55
GGCCTGAAGGCCGGCGACCTGGTCCGTACGGCCGCCAAGACCCTCGGCGGTGGCGGCGGCGGCAAGCCGGACGTCGCCCAGGGCGGCGGCCAGAACCCGGCCGCCATCGGCGAGGCCGTCGACGCCGTCGAGCGGCTCGTGGCGGAAACGGCCAAGTGATGCGCAGAGGACGTCGACTCGCGATCGACGTCGGGGACGCCCGGATCGGGGTCGCCTCGTGCGACCCCGACGGGATCCTCGCCACCCCGGTGGAGACGGTCCCGGGACGGGACATCCCCGCAGCGCACCGCCGGTTGAAGCAGCTCGTCGAGGAGTACGAGCCGATCGAGGTCGTCGTCGGGCTGCCGCGCTCCCTCAAGGGGGGCGAGGGCCCGGCCGCGGCCAAGGTCCGCGGCTTCGCCCAGGAACTCGCGCAGGGCATCGCACCCATCCCGGTCCGGCTGGTCGACGAGCGGATGACGACGGTGACGGCGAGCCAGGGACTGCGCGCCTCGGGCGTGAAGTCCAAGAAGGGCCGCTCGGTCATCGACCAGGCAGCCGCTGTCATCATCCTGCAGCAGGCGCTGGAATCCGAACGGGTGTCAGGTAAAGCCCCGGGCGAGGGCGTCGAAGTGGTCATCTGATCGCGATACGGTAACGTTCCGCGCGATGCGGTGGTGTTCGAACAGCCTCCGCACAGCAAGAGGCGGGACGGGAGCCGAGCCGGAAGCCACGCGACCGCCGCCTCGCGGCTCTAGGGGATCGATGACTGAGTATGGCCGGGGCCAAGGCTCCGAACCGTGGCATCCGGAGGACCCGTTGTACGGGGACGGCGGATGGGGAGGACAGCAGGCCCACGAGGGTCAGCAGTCCCCCTACGACGGCCAGCCGCAGCACTATCCAGAGCAGCCGCAGCAGCCGCAGTACGGCGACTGGGGCGACGGCCGACAGGCCGCATACGGTCAGGCGCAGCAGCAGTACCCTGGCCACGGGCAGCAGCAGTACCCCGGCCAGGCGCAGCAGCAGTACCCCGGCCACGGGCAGCAGTCGTACGACCCGCACCAGCAGTACGACACCGGCGGCTGGGCCACCGGCACGCACCCGCAGGTCCCGTACACCCCGGACCCGGCCGACCCGTACGCCCAGCAGACGGCCCCCTATGGCGCACAGCAGCCGGACTTCTACGGCACCCCGGACGCGTACCCGCCGCCGGAGCCGCCCGCCCGGCGGCGCGCCGAACCGGAGCCGAGGACCGACTGGGATCCCGGCCCCGACCAGGGCGAGCACGCCTTCTTCGCGGGCGGGGACGATGACGACGGCGACGAGCCGGGGGACCGGGGTGGCCGCGACCGGCGGGGGCGGGGCGGCAAGAGCAAGAAGAGCCGCAGCGGATGCGCCTGCCTGGTGGTCGTCCTGGTCTTCGGCGGCGGCCTGGCCGGTGTCTCCTACTTCGGCTACCAGTACTACCAGGATCGTTTCGGCGCCGCCCCGGACTACGCGGGGGACGGCACCGACGAGCAGGTGACCGTCGAAGTCCCCAAGGGCGCGAGCGGAGCCGAGATCGGCCGCCGGCTCAAGGACGCGGGCGTCATCAAGAGCGTGGACGCCTTCGTCGCCGCGCAGTCGCAGAACCCCGACGGGGAGTCGATCCAGGCGGGCGCCTATCTGCTGAACAAGCAGATGTCCGCGGCGAGCGCCGTCGAGATGATGCTCGACCCGAAGAGCCAGAACAACGTGGTCGTCGCTCCGGGCCTGCGCAATGTGTCGGTCTACGAAAGGATCGACGAGAAGCTCGGCCTGCCGTCCGGTGCCACCAAGGACGTCGCCAAGAAGAAGTACAAGAGCCTCGGCCTGCCGAGCTGGGCGAACAACAACGGCGACATCAAGGACCCGTTGGAGGGCTTCCTCTACCCGGGCACGTATCCCGCGGCCAAGGGCATGAAGCCCGAGGCGGTGCTGAAGGAGATGGTCACGCGGGCCAACGAGCAGTACGGCCAGTACGAGCTCGACGCGAAGGCCAAGGCGCTCGACCTGGAGAATCCGCTGCAGGTCATCACGGTCGCCAGCCTCGTCCAGGCCGAGGGCAAGACGACGGACGACTTCCGCAAGATGGCCGAGGTCGTCTACAACCGCCTCGAGTCGACCAACACCGAGACGAACCAACTGCTCCAGTTCGACTCGACCTTCAACTACCTCAAGGGCCAGAGCAAGATCGACATCTCCGAGTCGGAGATCAACAGCAACCCGGACCCGTACAACACGTACACCAACAAGGGCCTGCCTCCCGGCCCGATCGGCAACCCGGGCGACGAGGCACTGAAGGCCGCGCTGAACCCGACGGACGACGGCTGGATGTACTTCGTCGCCACGGACGGCATGAACAAGACCGAGTTCGCCAAGACGATCGAGGAACACCAGAGGCTGGTCGACGAGTTCAACGCGTCGAGGGACAACTGATGGCCGCACCTCGAAGGGCTGCCGTGCTCGGCTCTCCGATCGCCCACTCCCTCTCGCCGGTGCTGCACCGCGCCGCGTACGCGCAACTGGGCTTGGAGGGATGGACGTACGACCGCTTCGAGATCGACGAGGCGGCGTTGCCGGGCTTCTTCCGCACGCTCGGCCCCGAGTGGGCCGGGCTGTCGCTGACCATGCCGCTGAAGCGGGCCGTGATCCCGCTGCTCGACGAGATCAGCGCCACCGCGGCCTCGGTCGAGGCGGTCAACACGGTCGTCTTCACCGAGGACGGCCGCCGCGTCGGCGACAACACCGACATCCCCGGCATGGTCGCCGCGCTGCGCGAGCACGGTATCGAGCAGCTCGACTCGGCGGCGATCCTCGGCGCGGGCGCCACCGCCTCCTCCGCGCTGGCCGCGCTCGCCCGGATCTGCACCGGCGAGGTCGTGGTGTACGTCCGCAGCGCCGCCCGCGCCGCCGAGATACGGCAGTGGGGTGAGCGGCTCGACGTCGAGGTACGGACGGCGGACTGGGCGGACGCCACCGAGGCGCTGCGCCGCCCGCTGGTGATCGCGACCACTCCGGCCGGTACGACTGACGCGCTCGCCGCCGCCGTGCCGGAGCGGCCCGCGACCTTGTTCGACGTGCTCTACGAACCCTGGCCGACCACCCTCGCTGCCCGCTGGTCCGCCTACGGAGGGGCCGTCGTCAGCGGGCTCGACCTGCTGGTGCACCAGGCGGTGCTGCAGGTGGAGCAGATGACCGGCCGCAGCCCGGCGCCCCTGGACGCCATGCGAAAAGCCGGTGAGCACGCCCTCGCCGAACGTTAGGATCCGCTGAGATTCCGCAGGGGGCGGAGCAGCAGCGAGGGGGAGCGCAGTCCCATGTCCACAGGTGTGTCACTGGCGTCCGTGCAGAGCCAGATCTTCGAGGCGGTCCTGGGGTTCCTGCCGGACTGGGTGCAGATCACCGTGCTGTCCCTGGTGGTGCTCGCCGTCGTCGCCTCCTGGGTGGTCAAGCTCAAGCGCAGGATCGCCTACCGGCGCGCGGTACGGGGCGGGCAGCCGGTGCATGCGGCGGCGCAGCACGGGCAGGGGCGCGGCGCCGACCACCTCGGCGCGTACGCCCCGCAGCAGGCGTCGGCGCAAGGCAGTGGCGCCGACCATCTCGGTGCCTACGCCCCCCAGCAGGCGCAGGGCTCCGGTGCCGACCACCTCGGTCCCTACGCACCACAGCAGCGTCCGCAGGACGGTTCGGCGTGATCCACTTCGCTCCCGAGCCGCGGCCGATCGCGTCCGCCTGATGGACCGGCGGGTGGGACGACTGCCGGGACGTGGGAGGATCGACAGTGGCGGGCCAGGGCCGCGCACCCCGGTCGCGCCATCGCCGTACGCGAGGACGCGCGTACGCAGGGCAGTACCGGGGCGCGAGCACTGAGGAGCACCGTTGAGCAGGTTGCGCTGGCTGACCGCGGGGGAGTCCCACGGTCCCGCACTCGTCGCGACGCTGGAGGGCCTTCCCGCCGGCGTGCCGATCACCACGGAGATGGTGGCGGACCACCTGGCGCGCCGGCGGCTCGGCTATGGGCGCGGTGCGCGGATGAAGTTCGAGCGGGACGAGGTCACCTTCCTCGGCGGTGTCCGGCACGGTCTCACCCTGGGCTCGCCGGTCGCGATCATGGTCGGCAACACCGAGTGGCCGAAGTGGGAACAGGTCATGGCGGCCGACCCGGTCGACCCCGAGGTGCTGGCCGGCCTCGCCCGTAACGCGCCGCTGACCCGGCCCCGGCCCGGTCACGCCGACCTCGCGGGCATGCAGAAGTACGGCTTCGACGAGGCACGTCCGGTGCTGGAGCGGGCCTCCGCGCGGGAGACGGCGGCCCGGGTGGCGC
>NZ_JBQQCE010000635.1:0-4319 GCF_052245645.1 Streptomyces sp. KR55
GCACAGGCCTCATGGCGTGGCCCCTCATCTCCCATGCCCCGCCGCTCACCGCGCAGGTGGTCCTCTCCGTACTCACAGGCGTCTCCGCACTCGCCATCGCTGCCCCACACGTCACCGGGCTGAGCGAGAGGACCGAAGAGACCATCAAACTGTGCGGCTCATACGCAACCATCCACGGCGAACTGCTCAGAGCACAACAACGACTCAACGAGGGATCCGCAGAACACACAACACACGTGGCCGAGCTCATCCGCCAGTACGAGAACGTCACGGCACGCAAAGACGCCGCCCTCCCCCTGTCCGGACGCAGAAGCGGAGCACGACACCGAGCACGACTCCAGCCGGCCCGAAGCCAGGGGACCCACGGCAACCCTCCACACCACCCCGGGCGCCACCGACTTCAACCGTCCCGGTTCGGCGGGGAGCTGAACCCCTCCGCGGGGCGATCGGTGAGACCATGCCTCGCAGTGCGATCTCCGCCATCTCCGCTGCGGCCAGCACGAGTTCCGCCCGGCACGGGCGGCGGTCATCGACTTGTCCGCAGACGACTCGCCGTGCGACACACACAACAACGCCCAGACTCTCCAGGCCCACAACCACGCCTGGGTCCAGGACTGGAACGAGGACCCCAAGCCGATCATCTCGACCACAACAGCCGAGGAAATCCTCGACTCCCCCGCCCGCTCCTGCCAGCGGATCTCCGCGCAGGACCCCCGGGAGGGTCCCCCAAGCCATCGCTTCACAACAGGCGCTCATCCACATGAGCAGCCAACTGGCCACCGCCTGGATCGCCGTGCGTGAGCACGCAGCTTGGACAGCTGACGCCGGCCGGGGAGCCGCAGCAGCTGGGCGGACAGGCTGCCGGCGAGCCGACCGGTCATGAGGCTGACGGCCGCGAGGGCGAGCATTGCTTCGGAGTGCTGCGGGAGGCTCGCAGCCCCGGGCGCATCAGCGGCAGTGCAACAGCCACACAAGCGACCTCTCGACCACCCACCTAAGCGGCAGGATCACCAAGCCCTGGGCGCCCTTGGGCCTGCTCACCGCCCTGACCGCCAGCCCCCGGAAGAACTCCGCCCCGTCGACAGGCGCACCCGCACAGGCCGAGTCAGTCCACACGACAGCCAGTTCGGGATGTATCAGGCGAAGTCGAAAGAATACTTCGCCGACGGCCACGCTGTCGTGCACACCGGCCGGCGCCACCCCGACGAACAGGGGCAACCCCCGAGTGTCTACAACGATGTGTCTCTTCCCGCCCGGCACCTTCATCCCGCGTCAAAGCCGGACACGGACCGCGCCACCGTGGCGGCGACCCTGACGGACCGGGAGCCGATCACCGTGGCGACGGCGTGCGGCAACTTGCCCATGCTCCGCCGCACCCGGCGCCGCAGCTGGTCGCGGATGAGGATGAAGACCCCGGCCGCACCCCACCGGGTGAACAACCCGAACACCGTCTTGAAGAAAGGGAAGCCCTGCGGCAAAGCTCCCCACTTGCCTCCCGTGTCAACGACCAGTTGAGTTCGGGCTTGCTCCCGCGATCCGAATGGAAGATCACGCCACGGACGTCCCCACCGCGGGTGGCCGCTGCCATGTTCAGCGCGGCCACGACCAGGTCCGCGTCGTGGTGGGCGCCCATCGCGTAGCCGAGCAGGCGCCGGGAGAACAGGTCGATGACCGTGGCGAGACAGAGCTTGCCCTCCTCGGTGACGATCTCCGTCATGTCGCCCGCCCAGACGAGATCGGGTTCCTCGGCGGTGAAGTCCCGCTTGACGAAGTCGGGGCCGCAGGCCGCTTCCCCGGCCTGGTCAGCCCGCTTCGGCGTCTCACCGCCCGGGCGACGAGGCCGGGTTCGGCCATCAGCTTCACGACGGTGTTCACCGAGACCCGCCAGCCCTTGCGGACCAGCAGGATGAAGATCTTCGGTGATCCGTAGGTGCCACCAGACTCGGTGAAGATCTCCTTGATCTCGTCGGCCAGCCGCTTTCTGCGCAGTTCACGCCCGGTGGGCCGCCGGTCGCGCCACTTGTAGAACCATGACTCGCTCACGCCGGGAGCGCGGCACGAGACGGTGTGCGGGATGCCGTGCCCGGTCCTGTTGTCGCTGATCACCCCGGCCACGGCGGCCGGGTCCGCCGCAGCTACGTCACCCACGGGACCATGCAGCGTTCGAGGACATCCGCGACCTCACCCGGTCCTTGGACACCCGGCTACGGCGGCTCGGCGCACCGGTGGCCAGCCACTTCCACACCGGCACTCACCATCCGGCGTACGGGGAACGGGAGTTGCACCACTCCCTGCCCATGCTGCTGCGTGCCCTGGGAGCGTGATCGGGCGCGCGTCAGTCCTGGGTGCGGGAGTCTCCGGCGTCCGGCGGCGTGGCGGGCCGGGGCACCTTGGCAGGCGCGGTGGTGGGGCCGGGGGTGACGGTCTCTCCCTCGATCACGCGGGGCGTCGTCGGCTCCCCGGCCAGCGCCTGCTCTTCCTTCATGGCCCTGGCCTCGGCCTTGAGGATGCGGGCCGACTTGCCCGCGGAGCGGGCGAGGTCGGGGAGCTTCTTGGCGGCGAGAACGGCTATGACGACGATGAGGATGATCGCGAGCTCGCTCAGTCCGAACATGCGGGTCCTGTCTGCTGTTGTGGCCCGGGCCGGGTGCGGCCGAGCGTATCGGGGGACGCGGGGACAGCGGTATCGCCGTCTCGGCTGGTGATCGGTTGCCGTGCCCGCCACGGGGGCGCCGGACCTGTGTTCTGCCCCCGGGCCTACAGGTGGGGTGCGATGGACGGCAGCAGGTCCTGGAAGGTGCGGCCGGTGGCTGGTTCGCCGATGGCCTTCATCTGCCAGTTTCCGCCGGTGCGGTGGACCTTGGCCATGATCTGGGCGGTGTGGTGGCCGCCTCCGGTGAGGGTGTAGCGGGCCAGTTCGGCTCCGGTGGTCTCGTCGACCAGGCGGCAGAAGGCGTTCTGCACTTCGGCGAAGGTCTGGCCGGTGAAGGAGTTGACCGTGAAGACGATCTGGTCGATCTGCGCGGGGACGCGGGCCAGGTCGACGAGGATGGCCTCGTCGTCGCCTCCGGCGCCGGCCCCGCCGGTGAGGTTGTCGCCGGTGTGCCGGACGGAGCCTTCGTCGCTGGTCAGGTGTTGGAAGAAGACGACGTCGACCGGCTGCCCGGCGGCGAAGAGTACGGCTGAGGCGTCCAGGTCGATTTCTCCGCCTCCGGTGAGTTTGGCGAGGAATCCTTTGCGGGGTGCGGCTTGCCAGCCCAGGCCCATCCGGACGGAGTTCAGGGCGCTGCCGTCGGCCTTGTTCAGGCTGATCTGCTGGCCCTTGGTCATGTTGACCGACATGGGGGTGCTCTCCTTCGGGTTTGGCGCTGCTGATGGAAGTGTGCGGGAGCGTCTGCTCGGCCGTCGGGACCGGCGCGGCCGTTATCCGGTGAGCGGAGGGCCGTTCTTGGAGCCGGCGGTGGGGGTGGCGGGGGAGGACGGTGGCGTCGGCGGCGCGGAGTCGAGGGGTGGATCCTCGCCGAGGTACCGGCGCAGGTGGGGCAGCATGCCGCGTTCCAGCAGGGCCTGCTGCCAGTCCAGCCGTGCCTGTTCCAGCCGGGCGGGGTGCGCGGAGGTGCCGCGCCCGCGTATCGCCGTGCCCAGCAGTGCGGCGAGGGCGATGAGGGTGCTTGCGGCTGCAATGAGAGCGAGGACCCAGCCGGCGGTGATGAGCGAGCCGGGCAGTGTGCCCCGAACGTCGGTCAGCTGCGGCAGGTAGCCGAGTATGAGCAGGACAGCGGCGGACGAGGCGGCCACCGGTGGTGTGAGCACCGCGAGGGCGGCCATCAGGCCGGCGCCGGCGGGCCGGCGCGGGGCGGCCTCCTCGGCGGACGTGCTCAGGGCGAGACGGGTGAGATAGGCGTGGTACTCGCTGTGTGCCGCGGCCGTGATCTCGTTGATGTCGGCGAGTGCCCGGATGCGCAGGCGCGTGGCGGCGCGGCCGGTCGGGTCGGCGCGCAGAGCGCTCAAGATGTCCGGGGTGTTCAGCGCCAGGTGCAGTACGGCCTCGAAGTCCGCCCGGTCCTCGGGGCGGAGGCCAGAGGGGTCGGCCACGTGGTCTCCTGAGGGGTGGGGGTGCTTCGGCGCTGGAAGAGGGTGTGCCCGCCCCGGGGGAGCAGGCCCGGGGGGCGGGCCCGGCTGTGTCAGACGTTGACGCCGAAGTCGGCGGCGATCCCGGCCAGCCCGGATGCGTACCCCTGGCCTACGGCGCGGAACTTCCACTCGGCGCCGTTGCGGTAGAGCTCGCCGAAGACCATCGCGGTCTCGGTGGCGGCGTC